>NZ_JAVUPQ010000004.1:0-138651 GCF_032029835.1 Escherichia sp. AM3
AGCTACCGTTTCCAGTAGTTATCCCCCTCCATCAGGCAGTTTCCCAGACATTACTCACCCGTCCGCCACTCGTCAGCGAAGCAGCAAGCTGCTTCCTGTTACCGTTCGACTTGCATGTGTTAGGCCTGCCGCCAGCGTTCAATCTGAGCCATGATCAAACTCTTCAATTTAAAAGTTTGATGCTCAAAGAATTAAACTTCGTAATGAATTACGTGTTCACTCTTGAGACTTGGTATTCATTTTTCGTCTTTCGACGTTAAGAATCCGTATCTTCGAGTGCCCACACAGATTGTCTGATAAATTGTTAAAGAGCAGTTGCGACGCGGCTTTCAGCGCACTGTCGCGAGGTGGCGTATATTACGCTTTCCTCTTTCAGAGTCAACCCTGAATTTCAGGATTTTTCTCTTCAACCGAACCGGCTGTTTGTGTGAAGTGATTCACATCCGCCGTGTCGATGGAGGCGCATTATAGGGAGTCGTCTCAGGAAGACAAGTGGAAAAATGCATTTTTATTTCAATCGCTCATCTTTTAATCATTATGCCGGTTTTTGCTGCTTTTTTATCGCTTGCGGCAGGTCTGCCAGGCTATTTAACACCCAATCCGCCGCGTTTTCTGCTTCAGGCGTAATAGGTTTACCCGTACGCACCAGCACTTTTGTTCCCACGTTCGCCGCAGCCGCTGCCTGCATATCTTCTAATTTATCGCCCACCATATAAGAAGCGGCCATATCAATATGCAAATAATCGCGTGCTGACAAAAGCATCCCCGGATGTGGTTTACGGCAGTCGCAGACCTGGCGAAACTCTTCAACACTACCCTGCGGATGATGCGGGCAATAATAGATACCATCCAGATCGACATCTCGGTCCGCCAGCGACCAGTCCATCCACTCGGTCAGCGTTTCAAACTGTGCTTCGGTAAATTTACCGCGAGCAATGCCAGACTGGTTGGTTACTACCACCAGCGCAAAGCCCATTTTTTTTAGCTCGCGCATGGCGTCAATAACACCGTCGATAAATTCAAAGTTGTCGATCTCATGGACATAGCCGTGATCGACATTAATGGTGCCATCACGGTCAAGAAAAATTGCGGGTACGCTCTTCGCCACCTTTTATAGCTCCTTAATAAGGCATGTGACGCTAGTATCGCATGTTTCGACCTGCAAGAAAGTGCTCTTCGCATAAACCTGATTGATTTAGACGTCTGGATGCCTTAACATCCATTTCATTGACGGCGTTGCCCGTTTCAGGCATTCGAAATGCCACGACTAACTTAATGACGATAATAAATAATCAATGATAAAACTTTCGAATATCACCAAAGTGTTCCACCAGGGCACCCGCACCATCCAGGCGTTGAACAACGTCAGCCTGCATGTGCCAGCTGGACAAATTTATGGCGTTATCGGTGCCTCAGGCGCGGGTAAGAGTACGCTTATACGTTGTGTAAACCTGCTGGAGCGCCCAACCGAGGGTAGCGTGCTGGTCGATGGCCAGGAGCTGACCACGCTGTCAGAATCTGAGTTGACCAAAGCTCGCCGCCAGATTGGTATGATTTTCCAGCATTTTAACCTGCTCTCTTCGCGTACTGTTTTTGGCAACGTGGCTCTGCCGCTGGAGCTGGACAACACACCGAAAGACGAGATCAAACGTCGCGTGACGGAATTGCTGTCATTGGTTGGTCTTGGCGATAAGCATGATAGCTACCCGTCGAATCTTTCCGGTGGGCAGAAACAACGTGTGGCGATTGCCCGTGCATTAGCCAGCAATCCCAAAGTATTGCTGTGTGATGAAGCCACCAGCGCGCTGGACCCGGCAACGACACGTTCTATTCTCGAACTGCTGAAAGACATCAACCGCCGTCTGGGTTTGACGATTCTGTTGATCACCCACGAAATGGACGTTGTGAAGCGTATTTGTGATTGCGTGGCGGTCATCAGCAACGGCGAACTGATCGAGCAGGACACGGTAAGTGAAGTGTTCTCACATCCGAAAACGCCGCTGGCGCAGAAGTTTATTCAGTCTACCCTGCATCTGGATATCCCGGAAGATTACCAGGAACGTCTGCAAGCGGAGCCATTCACTGACTGCGTGCCGATGTTGCGTCTGGAGTTTACCGGTCAATCGGTCGATGCCCCACTGCTTTCTGAAACCGCGCGTCGTTTCAACGTCAACAACAACATTATTAGCGCGCAGATGGATTACGCCGGTGGCGTTAAGTTCGGCATCATGCTGACTGAAATGCACGGCACACAACAAGATACGCAAGCCGCCATTGCCTGGCTGCAGGAACACCATGTAAAAGTAGAGGTACTGGGTTATGTCTGAGCCGATGATGTGGCTGCTGGTTCGTGGCGTATGGGAAACGCTGGCAATGACCTTCGTATCCGGATTTTTTGGCTTTGTGATTGGTCTGCCGGTTGGCGTCCTACTTTATGTCACGCGTCCGGGGCAAATTATTGCTAACGCGAAGCTGTATCGTACCGTTTCTGCAATTGTGAACATTTTCCGTTCCATCCCGTTCATTATCTTGCTGGTATGGATGATTCCGTTTACCCGAGTTATTGTCGGTACATCGATTGGTTTGCAGGCAGCGATTGTTCCGTTAACCGTTGGCGCAGCGCCGTTTATTGCCCGTATGGTCGAGAACGCTCTTCTGGAGATCCCAACCGGGTTAATTGAAGCTTCCCGCGCAATGGGTGCCACGCCAATGCAGATCGTCCGTAAAGTGCTGTTACCGGAAGCGTTGCCGGGTCTGGTGAATGCGGCAACTATCACCCTGATTACCCTAGTCGGTTATTCCGCGATGGGTGGTGCAGTCGGTGCCGGTGGTTTAGGTCAGATTGGCTATCAGTATGGCTACATCGGCTACAACGCGACGGTGATGAATACGGTACTGGTATTGCTGGTCATTCTGGTTTATTTAATTCAGTTCGCAGGCGACCGCATCGTCCGGGCTGTCACTCGCAAGTAACGTTCAACACAACATAAATAATTGAAGAAGGAATAAGGTATGGCGTTCAAATTCAAAACCTTTGCGGCAGTGGGAGCCCTGATTGGATCACTGGCACTGGTAGGCTGCGGTCAGGATGAAAAAGATCCAAACCACATTAAAGTCGGCGTGATTGTTGGTGCCGAACAGCAGGTAGCAGAAGTCGCGCAGAAAGTTGCGAAAGACAAATATGGCCTGGACGTTGAGCTGGTAACCTTCAACGACTATGTTCTGCCAAACGAAGCATTGAGCAAAGGCGATATCGACGCCAACGCCTTCCAGCATAAACCGTACCTTGATCAGCAACTGAAAGATCGTGGCTACAAACTGGTCGCAGTAGGCAACACTTTTGTTTATCCGATTGCTGGTTACTCCAAGAAAATCAAATCACTGGATGAACTGCAGGATGGTTCGCAGGTTGCCGTGCCAAACGATCCAACTAATCTTGGTCGTTCACTGCTGCTGCTGCAAAAAGTGGGCTTGATCAAACTGAAAGATGGCGTTGGCCTGCTGCCGACCGTTCTTGATGTTGTTGAGAACCCAAAAAATCTGAAAATTGTTGAGCTGGAAGCACCGCAGCTGCCTCGATCTCTGGACGACGCGCAAATCGCTCTGGCAGTTATCAATACCACCTATGCCAGCCAGATTGGCCTGACTCCAGCGAAAGACGGTATCTTTGTCGAAGATAAAGACTCCCCGTACGTAAACCTGATCGTAACGCGTGAAGATAACAAAGACGCCGAGAACGTGAAGAAATTCGTCCAGGCTTATCAGTCTGATGAAGTTTACGAAGCAGCAAACAAAGTGTTTAACGGCGGCGCTGTTAAAGGCTGGTAATTTTTAGGCTGTTTCCACAATTTGTAATATCATTCAGGACGGGCGCTTGCCCGTCTTGTCATTTTTACAAGCTCCTGATTCAATATTGACGTTTTGATCATACATTGAGGAAATACTATGCGTGCTTTACCGATCTGTTTAGTAGCACTCATGCTAAGCGGCTGTTCCATGTTAAGCAGATCCCCTGTCGAACCCGTTCAAAGCACTGCACCCCAGCCGAAAGCGGAGCCTGCAAAACCGAAAGCGCCGCGCGCCACGCCGGTCCGAATTTATACCAATGCAGAAGAATTAGTCGGCAAACCGTTCCGCGATCTCGGTGAAGTCAGTGGCGACTCTTGCCAGGCCTCTAATCAGGACTCTCCGCCGAGCATTCCAACCGCACGTAAGCGGATGCAAATCAACGCCTCGAAAATGAAAGCCAATGCGGTATTACTGCATAGCTGCGAAGTTACCAGCGGTACGCCAGGCTGCTATCGTCAGGCTGTATGTATCGGCTCTGCGCTTAACATTACGGCGAAATGAGCAGTTTCCAGTTCGAGCAAATAGGCGTTATTCGCTCGCCCTATAAAGAAAAATTCGCCGTTCCGCGCCAGCCAGGTCTGGTAAAAAGCGCCAACGGCGAACTGCATCTCATGGCTCCCTACAACCAGGCCGACGCCGTTCGCGGCCTGGAAGCGTTCAGCCATTTATGGATACTTTTCGTCTTTCATCAAACGATGGAAGGCGGCTGGCGTCCGACTGTGCGTCCGCCTCGTCTTGGCGGTAATGCCAGAATGGGTGTTTTCGCTACGCGCTCTACTTTCCGCCCTAACCCAATTGGTATGTCGCTGGTAGAGCTGAAAGAGGTTGTTTGCCATAAAGACAGCGTGATTCTGAAGCTCGGCAGTCTGGATCTGGTCGATGGTACGCCGGTAGTGGATATCAAACCGTATCTCCCCTTTGCCGAATCGCTTCCCGATGCCAGTGCCAGCTATGCGCAAAGTGCGCCAGCGGCAGAAATGGCGGTGAGTTTTACCGCAGAGGTCGAAAAGCAGCTTTTGACGCTGGAGAAGCGTTATCCGCAGTTAACGCTGTTTATCCGCGAAGTACTGGCGCAGGACCCGCGCCCGGCCTATCGTAAAGGTGAGGAAACGGGCAAAACCTATGCCGTCTGGCTACATGATTTTAACGTTCGCTGGCGCGTCACCGACGCAGGTTTTGAAGTCTTTGCGCTGGAACCGCGTTAAATTCACGCCCTTCTCTTTTGACATTTCTTTTGCACTGGTAAACTAAATCACTTTTTTTGTCCCAGGCTCGCCTTGAGCCTGTTCTACCTTCCAACTGGAACCGTAACAACATGCGTACTAGCCAATACCTGCTCTCCACTCTCAAGGAGACACCTGCCGACGCCGAGGTGATCAGCCATCAGCTGATGCTGCGCGCCGGGATGATCCGCAAGCTGGCCTCCGGGTTATATACCTGGCTGCCGACCGGCGTGCGCGTTCTGAAAAAAGTCGAAAACATCGTGCGTGAAGAGATGAACAACGCCGGTGCAATCGAGGTGTCGATGCCGGTGGTTCAGCCAGCCGATTTGTGGCAAGAGAGTGGTCGTTGGGAACAGTACGGTCCGGAACTGCTGCGTTTTGTTGACCGTGGCGAGCGTCCGTTCGTACTCGGCCCAACTCATGAAGAAGTTATCACTGACCTGATTCGTAACGAGCTTAGCTCTTACAAACAGCTGCCGCTGAACTTCTATCAGATCCAGACCAAGTTCCGCGACGAAGTGCGTCCGCGTTTCGGCGTCATGCGTTCCCGCGAATTCCTGATGAAAGATGCTTACTCTTTCCATACTTCTCAGGAATCCCTGCAGGAAACCTACGATGCAATGTATGCGGCCTACAGCAAAATCTTCAGCCGCATGGGGCTGGATTTCCGCGCCGTACAGGCCGACACCGGTTCTATCGGCGGCAGCGCCTCTCACGAATTCCAGGTGCTGGCGCAGAGCGGTGAAGACGATGTGGTCTTCTCCGACACCTCTGACTATGCAGCGAACATTGAACTGGCAGAAGCTATCGCGCCGAAAGAACCGCGCGCTGCTGCTACCCAGGAAATGACGCTGGTTGATACGCCGAACGCGAAAACCATCGCGGAACTGGTTGAACAGTTCAATCTGCCGATTGAGAAAACGGTTAAGACTCTGCTGGTTAAAGCGGTTGAAGGCAGTAGCTTCCCGCTGGTTGCGCTGCTGGTGCGCGGTGATCACGAGCTGAACGAAGTTAAAGCAGAAAAACTGCCGCAGGTTGCAAGCCCGCTGACTTTCGCGACCGAAGAAGAAATTCGTGCCGTGGTTAAAGCCGGTCCGGGTTCACTGGGTCCGGTAAACATGCCGATTCCGGTGGTGATTGACCGTACCGTTGCGGCGATGAGTGATTTCGCTGCTGGTGCTAACATCGATGGTAAACACTACTTCGGCATCAACTGGGATCGCGATGTCGCTACCCCGGAAGTTGCAGATATCCGTAACGTGGTGGCTGGCGATCCAAGCCCGGATGGCCAGGGTACGCTGCTGATCAAACGTGGTATCGAAGTTGGTCACATCTTCCAGCTGGGTACCAAGTACTCCGAAGCACTGAAAGCCTCCGTACAGGGTGAAGATGGCCGTAACCAAATCCTGACGATGGGTTGCTACGGTATCGGGGTAACGCGTGTGGTAGCTGCGGCGATTGAGCAGAACTACGACGAACGAGGCATCGTATGGCCTGACGCTATCGCGCCGTTCCAGGTGGCGATTCTGCCGATGAACATGCACAAATCCTTCCGCGTACAAGAGCTTGCTGAGAAACTGTACAGCGAACTGCGTGCACAAGGTATCGAAGTGCTGCTGGATGACCGCAAAGAGCGTCCGGGCGTGATGTTTGCTGATATGGAACTGATCGGTATTCCGCACACTATTGTGCTGGGCGACCGTAACCTCGACAACGACGATATCGAATATAAATATCGTCGCAACGGCGAGAAACAGTTAATTAAGACTGGTGACATCGTCGAATATCTGGTGAAACAGATTAAAGGCTGATGCCAGAAAGGGTCCTGAATTTCAGGGCCCTTTTTTTACATGGATTGTATAAAATGGATAAACCAAAGGCGTACTGCCGCCTGTTTCTCCCCAGCTTTCTTTTACTTTCGGCTTGTACCGTTGATATCAGCCAGCCAGACCCATCAGCCACAGCAGTAGATGCCGAGGCAAAAACATGGGCTGTCAAATTCCAGCATCAAAGCTCTTTCACCGAACAATCAATAAAAGAAATAACGGCACCTGATCTCAAACCCGGCGATTTGCTGTTCTCCTCAAGCCTTGGGGTAACCTCATTTGGAATCCGCGTCTTCAGCACTTCCTCTGTGAGTCACGTTGCAATCTTTCTGGGTGATAATAACGTTGCAGAAGCGACAGGCGCTGGCGTCCAGATTGTTTCCCTTAAAAAAGCGATGAAGCATAGTGATAAGCTTTTCGTCTTACGAGTCCCGGATCTTACCCCGCAACAAGCCACAGATATCACCGCGTTTGCCAATAAAATCAAAGATAGCGGTTATAACTATCGCGGCATTGTCGAATTTATTCCCTTTATGGTGACTCGCCAGATGTGCTCACTGAATCCGTTCTCCGAGGATTTTCGCCAAAGTGCGTCAGCGGCCTGGCGAAAGCGCAGTTAAGCAGTGTGGGCGAAGGAGACAAAAAGTCGTGGTTTTGTTCGGAATTTGTCACGGATGCCTTTGCCAAAGCCGGGCATCCACTTACACTGGCGCAATCGGGCTGGATTAGCCCTGCCGATCTGATGCATATGCGTATTGGTGATGTCTCTGCGTTTAAGCCAGAAACGCAGTTACAGTATGTTGGGCACCTGAAGCCTGGGATTTATATCAAGGCGGGTCGCTTTGTTGGTTTGACCCGGTGATAAAGTAAATGCCTTATCCGCCTTAAGGTATGAGGGGGGTTGTAGGCATGATAAGACGCGCCAGCGTCGCATCAGGCGTTGAGCACCATTGCCGGATGCGGCGTAAACGCCTTATCCGGCCTACAAAAAACGTGCAAATTCAAAATGTTGAAATATATCCTTCTGGCCTGTTTTGCGTTTGTTTCTGTCTCAAGACGGGTTACTGCCCCAAACTACTGCAATCCTGGTTGGGGTAAAATTTCCCTGCCGTATCGGGTGCCAATACTTTAGTCGGCGCACCGGTATCCGGATTACCCTCAAGCGTAAAGTGACCTTCTACTGACAGTAACACCGGTTTTTCACTGTGACCGCGCGCAGCCAGGTAGCCACGCTCCAGCTCTGCGTTATTCGCTACCATGAAACGTTTTCCGGTCGCGCAATCAGTGAAGGTCGCCGCATCAGCCATATAAAAATACATGCCTCGCAGGGTCATCGGCGTCATAGGTAAACTGGATTGTGCCGGTTCCAGCGTATAGTTGAACTGCGATTCAATCGGATTGCCTTCACGATCGAGCATCTCCAGCGCATCGCCTTTCGCCCGATAATATGACTTTTCACCTTTGCTGTCGGTTAATACCAACTTGTCAGCGGTTCGCGCCCATGTACCGTAGGAAGCGAAGGAGGAAGGTTCTTCACGCGCGCCCAGATAACGTTCGTTCATCACCCATGTTCCGTCTTTTTCAAGAAACAAAGAGGTTTCGATCCCTTCGCAATCAGCACACGGCAGCACGCCGCGCCAACTTTGCGGCATCGGTTTCAGTTCGGCAGCCTGCGCCGGAGAAAGCGTATCGACTTCGGCCCGATTATTACATCCCATCAGTGTAAAGAGGCTGATTACAGCCATCGCTGTCACTATCGCTTTTTTCACCATCCATTCCTTCTTTTTATTCCCGACCGCTGCGCACTTTGCCGCGCAACGCTTTCACGCTTGATTTTTGTGCTTTCGATACCAACCTACGCTCTTTCGATGCGCGGGTGGGTCGCGTGGGTCGTCGGGCTTTTTGTTCTGTTGTTAAATCTTTAATCACAGCCACCAGCCGGGCCAGAGCTGCTTCGCGGTTCAGTTCCTGGCTGCGGTATTCCTGTGCCTTGATGACAATCACGCCATCACTGCTGATCAAATGATGGCTGGCGGCGAGCAGACGCTCTTTGTAATACTCTGGCAGGCTGGACGCCCGAATGTCAAAACGCAGATGAATGGCCGTTGAGGTCTTATTAACATGCTGCCCGCCCGCGCCCTGCGCACGAATGGCGGTGATTTCATACTCATTATCAGGGATAGCGACATGTCGGGAAATCACAATCATGAAGGTTGTTGCCAGGCGGTTAAGTTCACTTCCAGATTATTCTTATCATCCGATAACCAGATAACGCCATCCTGAATCGTTGCCTGCAGCGTCATGGTACGATCGGCAAAGGCGCTCACTTTCGCCAGCTGCTCGTCGTCCAGATACCAGACGGAAAGATTGGCAAACTGCGCACATTTGCTCTGATTTTGCTGCCACCAGATTTGCGCCGCCCGACTATTATAGGTAAACAGCGCCACTTCTGCGGCCTGGGTGCAGGCTTTCTTAATTCGTCGCTCATCCGGCAGCCCCAGCTCAATCCACAAATCAATGCCCAGGTGATCGTTACGCAGCCACGCTTCCGGCTCATCATCGGCACACAAACCACGGGTAAATTGCAGACGTTCATCGGCATATTTCAGCCACGCCAGCAAGCGCAGCATCATACGCTCCTGGGTTTCTGAAGGATGGCGCGCCAGCGTCAGAGAGGCATCGAGAAACTGGTTACGGTCGAGATCGGCCACATTAACCGTCGCTTTATAAATTGTCGCTTTAAGCGCCATAAGAAAACTCCTTTCGAATCAGGAGGCCATTGTAACGGAATACGTGCAGTTGCGGCGCTGATATTGCAGAAATGAGTGTGGTATAGTCACCTTGCGAAACAGAGTTTATCTTCGTAGGCTTAGACTTGCATCCACGGTTAAGTCAGAGTGCTGACAGGAGGGCATGTGGAAAAATATTGTGAGTTAATACGCAAGCGGTACGCGGAAATCGCCAGCGGAGACTTAGGATACGTTCCGGACGCGCTGGGCTGCGTTTTGAAAGTGCTGAATGAAATGGCTGCCGACGACGCCCTTTCTGAGGCTGTCAGGGAAAAAGCAGCATACGCTGCGGCAAACTTACTGGTGAGCGATTATGTCAATGAATGATACGTATCAACCAATCAATTGTGATGATTACGATAATCTTGAGCTCGCCTGCCAGCATCATTTAATGCTGACACTTGAGCTGAAAGATGGCGAAAAATTGCAGGCAAAAGCCAGCGATTTAGTCTCCCGCAAAAATGTGGAGTATCTGGTCGTCGAGGCCGCTGGCGAAACCCGTGAGCTACGTCTGGATAAAATTACCAGCTTTAGCCACCCGGAAATCGGTACGGTGGTGGTGAGCGAGTCCTGATTGACTTTCGCCGGATGCGACGTTTGATGCGTCTTATCCGGCTTTCACTTAACTAAGCGTTTTCTGCCAGACAAAACTTACGCCATTCTCACCTTCAGCCACACCTTCTTGCGTCACAAATACCCCTGCCGCCGCAATCAGCGTTTCGTCATAAAACAGCAGTGGCGTGGTGTCACGTAGCCACGGCGGCACGCCCAGCTCTTGCCAGATTTTCTTTAGCTTACGTCCGCCGTTGCGACCGACAATATGCAGCAATCCTGGCGCTTTGAAACGCACGCTGACCGCTTCGTCTGCACGCGGAGGGCGAATATCGACTCCCGCAGTAAGCTGTACACTTCCCAGCCCCGCCGGTAATTCCAGCGGTTGTAGCCACGTCTGCCACGGCACAATGGTTTCGCTTTGCCCGGCAACGGATTTAATCCACCACAGTTGCGATTGATAGCGGCGTATTTCAAACGCGCCAAAGCGTAAACAGGGGGAGGCATCTTCCCGCGCCAGCGCCACTTCCTGCCAGATCCGCACCAGCGCGTCGCGGGAAGGCATCGGTGCATTCTGCCCTGCCAGCCAGCGGCGGATAATTGCCGCGCGACGGGCATCACTCATCGCCAGCATTGGCGCAATCTGCAGCGTCCCCTGCGGCGTTTGGCAGTGCGCTAAATCATCTGCCAGCAATTCATCCAGCAGGCTCTCTTGTTCAGCACAAAGTGCGGCGCTGCGAGCCGTTGCTTCGGCAAAATGCGGCCAACGCTGCTGCAATAACGGCACTACACGCAGGCGCAGAAAGTTACGATCGTATGAGTCGTCCTGATTACTTTCGTCTTCAATCCAGCGTAAACCATGCGCTAATGCCCACTGCTCCAGTTCCCCCCGCGTGCGGGCGAGCAACGGGCGGATAAGCCGTGTTCCGGCAAACTCCGAAACTTCCCCCATAGCCGAAAGCCCGGCAGGACCGCTACCGCGTTTTAGCGCCAGCAGAAAAGTTTCACATTGATCGTCGAGATGTTGCGCGGTGACCAGCACTTCACCGGGCAACAAGGTGCGGGCAAATGCCTGATAACGCACCTGCCGCGCCTGGGCCTCAATCCCCAGCCCCTCTTGCGCAAGTTGTACGCGTTCGACCACCAGCGGCACCTGCCACTGTTGGCAGACGTTTTCGCAATGCGTAACCCAGGCATCGGCATTGGCACTTAAACCGTGATGCACATGAATAGCGCGCAGAGTGACGCCCGGATTTTCCGTCCGCCACTGCACCAACTGATGCAGCAGAACGGTGGAGTCAAGCCCGCCGCTAAAGGCCACCAGAATCTGGCGTGAGGTGAGAAGTTGTCTATTGAGCGTGAGTGTCATGATGGTGCGATTTTACAGTAGCAATGCCCGGCACGTTACCGGGCAAATGCGGCGATGACAAGCCTTACTGCTCATACAGTTCCAACGGCAGCCCGTCCGGATCGTTAAAGAAGGTGAAGCGTTTTTGCGTGTATGGATCGACACGGATGGCTTCACACTTCACGTTATGGCTTTCAAGGTGCGCCACTGCCGCATCGATGTCATCAACGCTAAAAGCCAGATGACGCAGGCCGCAAGCTTCCGGTCGGCTGGGGCGCTCCGGCGGGAACGGAAAAGAGAAAAGCTCAATCACATATTGCCCATTAAGCGCCAAATCCCCTTTCCACGAGTCGCGCGCTTCGCGATAGACTTCGCTTTGCAGCGTGAAACCAAGAATATCGCAGTAGAAAGCTTTGCTCACCGCATAATCCGTCGCAATAATCGCAATATGGTGAACCTGTTTTAAACCCAGCATAACGTCTCCTTTATTTGTTAACAGCACGTTACTCGCCCGGAAGCCGCTCTGGCAAGTTATCCCGCCATTTTTAGGACTCGTACGCGGTAAACGCCGTCTTCGTCCTGTTTCGCGCCGTGAATATCCGTTTCAAAACCGGGGTAATGTTGCCCTACGGAACAAAGCATCAGTAGAAAATCGAGTACCGTGCGGCTCTCTTTGGTCAGCATTTCTCCTGGCATCAACAGCGGTACGCCCGGTGGATAAGGCAGGATCATATTTGCCGATACTCTACCGACCAGTTGTTCCAGCGCAATGGTTTCTACTTCACCTTTAATCTGTCTCTGCCATGCCTGATGTGGCGTCATGATCATTTCCGGCAAAGTATCGAATGCCCGCAACATCAAACCGGGAAGATCGTGTTTACGAATCAGCTTATGGATCCCTTGCGCCAGATCCTGAATACGCATATTGCGGTAGAAATCGGGATCTTCAGCATAGAGATCGGGTAGCATATTTTTGATCCGCAGGTTGAGATCGTAAGAGCGTTTAAATTCCGTCAACCCACGCAATAATCCCATTGCTTTGGTTTTATCGATACCAATACTAAAGAGAAACAGCAGGTTATAAGGGCCGGTTTTCTCTACTACGATCCCACGTTCGTCGAGGAATTTTGCCACCAGCGCCGCCGGGATCCCCTCCTCGCTCATATTGCCCTGTTCGTCCATCCCCGGTGTCAAAATAGTGACTTTAACCGGATCGAGAAACATATGATCGGCATCCGCATCGTTAAAGCCGTGCCACTGTTCGCCTGGCGCAACGGGCCAGCATTCGGCTTCATCCACCTGCGGCGGTTGCCAGATATCGAAAAACCAACCGTCAGACTCTTCCCGCAACCGCTGGACCTCTTTGCGAAAATGCAGCGCCCGCTCCACCGAACGGTTAATCAGCCGTTTGCCCGGATTACCACGCAGCATCGCCGCCGCCGTCTCAACCGAAGCAACAATGGGATAACTGGGCGAGGTGGTGGTATGCATCATAAAGGCTTCGTTAAACGCCTCTTCGTCATACTCGCCTTTAATGTGGATCAGCGAAGCCTGCGATAACGCCGCCAGCATTTTGTGGGTCGATTGCGTTTCGAAGATCACTTTTCCCGCAACACGCTCGCCGCTCATACCACTTTTCCCCTGGTAGATCGGATGAAAATGGGTGTACGGCACCCAGGCGGAATCGAAGTGGATCGACGGGACATCCAGCGTCTGTTTGATCCAGTCGGTGTTGTAGAGCAAGCCATCATAGGTGGAGTTGGTAATCACCGCATGAACCGGCCATTGTGCCTGCGTGGTGGCAGCGACTTTCTCTTCGATGCTGTCGCGAGTAAATTCACGGCGCGGGATCCCACCAAGAATCCCCAACGCATTACGCGTCGGTTTCAGCCAGACTGGCACTACATCGTTCATCATCAACAGATGCGCCAGCGATTTATGACAATTGCGGTCGATCAACAGCGTACTGCCGGATGGCGCGGCGTACATACCCACAATTTTGTTCGACGTCGATGTTCCGTTGGTAACGATATAACTCTGTTCCGCGCCAAAAGTCCGCGCGATGTACTCTTCCGCTTCCAGGTGTGGCCCGGTGTGGTCGAGCAACGAACCAAGCTCGGTAACCGAAATAGAGACATCAGCCTTGAGGGTATTCCCGCCGAAAAAATCATAAAACAGACAGCCAACCGGGCTTTTTTGATAGGCGGTACCGCCCATATGCCCCGGCGTACAAAAGGTGTACTTCCGCTCTTTGACGTAGGTAAACAAGGCTTTCGTGAACGGCGGTGTAATGTTATCAAGATATTCGTCGGTGTACTGACGCATACGAATGGCGATATCTTCCGCCTGCCCCAGCGCATATTCAAAAAACCAGAGCGCCATCCGCATATCCTGCACGCTGACATCCATCGTCGAGTGGGTGTTGATGAAGGCATAAAGCGGGAGATATTCATTAAGCTGATTGATATCGCTACATAAATCGAGACTGTACTCATCCCAGTCAAAAATCACGCCGCAAATTCGAGGGTTATGTTCGATAAATTTCAGCAAATCAACGCTGTTTTGTGGCCAGATAATCTGAAAGCCTTGCGCCAGCAGCGCCGACTCCAGTTCTTTGATGGGCTCATCTTTATAAAAGACGCCATGCGGTCCCATAATGGCAATGATGTTCATGTGTTCCTCCTGGAAAATCCTTCCTTAATCATAGCCTGCTCAAACCGTGGCGATAAAAAAGGGCCACCGAAGTGACCCTTTTTCAGAACTTTTGCGAATTACGCGTAACCGTAGCTCATCAGGCGCTGATAACGACGATTTTTTAAATCTTCAGTGCTTAACACGTCGAGATCGGCCAGATCCGCCAACAGTTGCGCTTTCAACGATGCCGCCATCGCTTCCGGGTTACGGTGAGCACCACCCAGCGGTTCTGGGATGATGGAGTCGATCAGTTTTAGTTCTTTCAGACGCGGAGCGATGATACCCATCGCTTCAGCCGCCAGCGGCGCTTTATCAGCGCTCTTCCACAGAATGGACGCACAACCTTCCGGCGAGATAACGGAATAGGTGCTGTATTGCAGCATATTCACTTTATCGCCCACGCCAATCGCCAGCGCGCCGCCAGAACCACCTTCACCGATAACGGTACAAATAGTCGGTACGCTAAGGCGAGACATTTCACGCAGGTTGCGTGCAATGGCTTCAGACTGACCGCGCTCTTCTGCGCCCACGCCCGGATAAGCCCCCGGGGTGTCGATAAAGGTGATGATTGGCATCTTAAAGCGTTCAGCCATTTGCATCAGACGCAGTGCTTTGCGGTAACCTTCTGGCGCTGGCATACCAAAGTTACGGCGAATTTTTTCTTTGGTTTCACGACCTTTTTGATGACCAATGATCATCACCGGACGACCATCGAGACGGGCGATACCACCGACGATAGCTTTATCGTCTGCATACGCGCGGTCGCCAGCCAGTTCGTCAAATTCATCAAATGCCAGGCGAACGTAATCCAGGGTATAAGGACGCTGTGGATGGCGTGCCAGTTGCGCAATCTGCCATGCACCGAGATCGGCGAAGATTTTACGTGTCAGTTCTACGCTTTTTTCACGCAGACGATGCACTTCTTCATCGATGTTAATATCCAGTTTCTCATCCTGACGGCTAACCGCAGTCAGAGAATCGATTTTCGCTTCCAGCTCTGCAATCGGCTGTTCAAAATCAAGGAAATTCAGACTCATAGTATTCCTGTATTAGTCAAACTCCAGTTCCACCTGCTCCGAACCAATGAGGCCACGGAGATCGTTTAATAAACGATCGCTCGGAGAGACACGCCACGTCGCGCCAAAACGCAACCGCGCGCGTGCATCCGCCCTCTGATAGTAGAGATGTACTGGAATTGTCCCAGAGCGGTGGGGTTCCAGAGACTGACGGAGTCGGTTTAAAAGCTGGTCATCAATTTGCCTGTCCGTCAGCGAGATAGCAAGCCCGCGAGCATATTTTTCCCGGGCTTCGTCAATATCCATCACTTCGCGAGCGGTCATTTTAAGCCCACCGCTGAAGTCATCAAAGCTGACCTGTCCGCTGACGATAAGTATGCGGTCTTTTTCCAGCAATTGCTGGTATTTATCCAGGGCGTCAGTAAACAACATCACTTCCAGCCGCCCGGAACGGTCATCCAGCGTGCAGATACCGATACGATTGCCGCGCTTGGTGACCATAACCCGCGCGGCAACAACGAGCCCCGCAGCCGTGATGACTTTACCACGTTCTGTCGGGTGCATGTCTTTCAGCCTTACGCCTCCGACATAACGCTCAATCTCTTTTAAATACTGGTTGATAGGGTGTCCCGTCAGGTACAGACCTAACGTTTCACGTTCCCCATCTAATACCACCTGCTCCGGCCACGGTTGGCAGCTGGCGTAGGATTGTTCAATTTGTTCCGGCTCTTCGGCCAGCACGCCGAACATATCGGCCTGACCGATAGCTTCCGCTTTCGCGTGTTGATCTGCCGCTTTTAACGCATCGCCCAGCGAGTTCATCAGTGCCGCGCGGTGTGGCCCAAGACGGTCAAACGCCCCGGACATAATCAGTTTTTCCAGCACCCGCCGGTTTAACTTTTTGGTGTCGGTTCGGGCGCAGAGATCAAACAGTTCGCGGAAGTAGCCGCCTTTATTACGGGCTTCGATGATGGCCTCAATCGGACCTTCACCGACCCCTTTGATCGCGCCAATACCATACACGATTTCGCCGTCGTCGTTGACGTGGAAATGGTAAAGACCGGAGTTTATATCTGGTGGCAGGATTTTCAGCCCCATCCGCCAGCACTCATCCACCAGGCCCACCACCTTCTCGGTGTTGTCCATATCGGCGGTCATTACCGCCGCCATAAACTCTGCCGGATAGTGCGCTTTCAGCCATAACGTTTGATATGACACCAAAGCATAGGCCGCAGAGTGCGATTTGTTAAATCCGTAACCAGCGAATTTCTCCACCAGGTCGAAGATTTTCATCGCCAGTTCGGCGTTGATTCCGTTCTTTTCTGCACCTTCAGCAAATACAGAACGCTGCTTAGCCATCTCTTCCGGCTTTTTCTTACCCATCGCACGACGCAGCATATCCGCGCCACCGAGGGTATAACCA
Organism: Escherichia sp. AM3; assembly: GCF_032029835.1. Lineage (NCBI taxonomy): Bacteria > Pseudomonadati > Pseudomonadota > Gammaproteobacteria > Enterobacterales > Enterobacteriaceae > Escherichia > Escherichia sp. AM3. Next base: position 16,721 of record NZ_JAVUPQ010000004.1, read on the forward strand.
GAAAGCACCTGCGCAATCTGCATGACCTGTTCCTGATACAGGATGATGCCGTAGGTTGGCTCCAGTACCGGTTTCAGGCTTTCATGCTGCCACTGTACGTCCGGATAGGAGATCTCTTCGCGACCATGTTTACGGTCGATAAAGTTATCCACCATCCCTGATTGCAACGGACCAGGGCGGAACAGTGCCACCAGTGCGATCATATCTTCGAAGCAGTCAGGTTGCAGACGCTTGATCAGGTCCTTCATGCCGCGCGATTCAAGCTGGAATACCGCCGTGGTTTCCGAGCGTTGCAGCATGTCGAAGCTTTTCTTGTCATCCAGCGGGATCGCGGCGATATCCAGCGGCGGCTCGCCATTCTTCGCCCGCCGCTTGTTGATCATCTCCAGCGCCCAGTTGATGATGGTGAGCGTACGCAAACCAAGGAAGTCGAACTTCACCAGTCCGGCGTATTCAACGTCGCTTTTATCAAACTGGGTGACCGGATGTTTGCCCTCTTCATCGCAATAAAGCGGCGCAAAATCGGTAATTTTGGTCGGCGCGATAACCACCCCACCGGCGTGCTTACCGGCGTTACGGGTGACCCCTTCCAGTTTGCGCGCCATGTCGATCAGCGCCTTAACTTCTTCATCCGCTTCGTAGATTTCCGGCAGCTGCGGCTCGGCTTCAAACGCTTTCGCCAGCGTCATGCCAGGATCGGGCGGGATCAGTTTCGAGATACGGTCGACAAAGCCGTACGGATGCCCCAGCACGCGGCCTACGTCGCGGATCACCGCTTTCGCCGCCATCGTACCGAAGGTGATAATCTGCGATACCGCATCACGACCGTACATGTCCGCTACGTGCTCGATAACCTGGTCGCGTTTCTCCATACAGAAGTCAACGTCGAAGTCAGGCATGGAGACACGTTCCGGGTTAAGGAAACGTTCGAACAGCAGGTCAAATTCCAGCGGATCGAGGTCGGTGATTTTCAGCGCGTAGGCCACCAGTGACCCTGCACCAGAACCACGGCCCGGCCCTACCGGTACGCCGTTATCTTTCGACCACTGGATAAATTCCATAACGATGAGGAAGTAGCCCGGGAAGCCCATCTGATTGATAACCTGAAGTTCAGTCTCCAGACGTTCGTCATATTCCGGGCGGCGCTTAACACGTTCTTCCTCGTCAGGGAATAAAAAGGCCAGACGCTCTTCCAGGCCCTCTTTTGCACGCTTGACCAGATAATCTTCGGTGCTCATGTCCCCGGTCGGGAACTGCGGCAGGAAGTATTCACCAAGACGCACAGTTACGTTACAGCGTTTGGCGATCTCAACGGTGTTGGCAAGGGCTTCTGGGATGTCGGCAAACAGCTCGCACATCTCCTCTTCGCTACGCATATATTGCTGCGGCGAATAGTTACGCGGGCGTTTAGGATCGTCGAGGGTAAAGCCGTCGTGGATCGCGACGCGGATTTCGTGTGCGTCAAAGTCGCTGCTGTCGATAAAGCGCACGTCGTTGGTCGCCACGACGGGCAAACCGCGCGCTTCCGCCAGTTCCACCGCCGCGTGCAAATAGCTTTCTTCATCCGGCCTGCCGGTGCGGATCAGCTCGAGAAAATAGCGATCCGGGAAGTGTTCTTCATAAAACGCGACACACTCATCTACCAGCGCGCTGTTACCACGCAAAAGACTGCGTCCGACGTCGCCCATGCGCCCGCCGGAAAGAAGGATCAACCCTTCGTTTAATTCGATAAGCCAGTCGCGATCGATGATCGGCCCGGCGGCACCGTACCCGCGCTGATACGCTTTTGAGATCAGCAACGTCAGATTCTGATAGCCGGTATTGTTCGCCGCCAGTACCGTCAGGTGGGTTAACTCATCACCCAGCAGGTCGCACTGGACATTAAAATCTGCCCCGACGATAGGCTTAATCCCTGCGCCATGTCCCGCTCCGTAGAACTTCACCAGACCGCAAAGGTTGGTGAAATCGGTGATCGCCAGTGCTGGCATACCCAACGCCGCCGCCTTTTTTACCAGCGGTGCGGTTTTGGCCAGGCCATCGATCATCGAGTAGTCGCTGTGCACCCGCAGGTGTACGAAACGTGGTTCAGACATCTTCAGATTCCGGTTTACTTAATCTCGACACAAGAATCAGGACGCAAGTCCCAGTGCGCGTTTGACAGGCCCAAAGCTGCGACGATGATGTTCAGTCGCGCCATATTCAGCCAGTTTTTCCAGATGAAAAGCGGTTGGATACCCTTTATGTTGGGCAAAACCATATTGCGGGAAAACAATATCCAGCGCCGCCATTTCGGCGTCGCGCGTCACTTTCGCCAGGATAGACGCGGCACTGATTTCCGGTACGCGGCTATCGCCTTTCACCACTGCCATCGAAGGCATCGGTAATTTCGGGCAGCGGTTACCATCAATCAACACATATTCCGGCGCAATATGCAGCCCAGCGACGGCTCGCTGCATCGCCAGCATGGTCGCATGAAGAATGTTCAGCTCGTCGATTTCGTAGGGTTCCGCGCGGCCCAGACTCCAGCTCAACGCTTTCTCTTTGATCTCTTCACAGAGCGCCAGACGACGTTTTTCGCTCAGCTTTTTGGAATCATTCAGCCCGGCAATCGGGCGCGCCGGGTCGAGAATCACCGCAGCGGTGACGACCGCGCCAACTAACGGCCCGCGTCCGACTTCATCCACACCCGCAACCAGGTGCGTGTGCGGATAAACAAATTCGATCATTGTGCTAACTCCAGAACGGCTTGTGCCGCCTGCTCATCGGCATTGCAGCGGATCTGCTGATGCAGTTCACGGAAGGTATCGTGCATCGCGTGGCTGGTTTTCCCGTTCGCCAACAGCGGTAACAGCGCCGCAGCCAGTTTTTGCGGCTCACACTCTTCCTGCAATAACTCTTTGACTAACTCTCTGCCCGCCAGCAGATTTGGCAGCGAGACATAATCAGTTTTCACCAGCCGCTTCGCCAACCAGAAGGTAAAAGGCTTCATGCGATATCCCACCACCATCGGGCATTTCGCCAGCATACACTCCAGGGCTGCCGTCCCCGACGCCAGTAGTGCCGCATCGCTGGCGACCATCGCCTCACGGCCCATTCCATCCAGCAAATGAACCGACAGGTCTGGCGCGACTTCAGCTTTGATGCGTTCAAACTGCTCGCGGCGTTTGGCATTCACCAGCGGCACCACGATTTCGAGATCCGGATATGTCTGGCGCAAAAGCTGGGCAGTTTTCAGGAAATCGGCACTAAGCATTTCGACTTCTGCACCACGGCTGCCCGGCAACAATGCCAGACAGTGGGCATCGTAAGGGATCCCCAGCACATCACGGGCACCATTTTTATCTGGATCTAACGGCATGGCATCAGCCATGGTATGACCGATAAAGCGGCACGGTACATTGTATTTGTCATAAAACGCTTTTTCGAAAGGCAGAAATGCGAGCACCAGATCGGTGGCTCTGCCTATTTTGAAAACGCGTTTCTGTCGCCACGCCCAGACGGATGGACTGACGTAATGAATGGTTTTGATACCCTGCTTTTTGAGGTTACCTTCAAGAGTAATATTGAAGTCGGGCGCATCAATACCAACAAAAACATCTGGCTTCAGTTCGCCAAAACGCTTTGTCAGATCGGCACGAATATGCAGTAAGCGACGCAGACGACCGAGCACTTCAACAATGCCCATCACCGCCAGTTCTTCCATTTCGTACCAGGCTTCGCAGCCTTCAGCCTGCATTCGTGGCCCGGCAACGCCAACAAAGCGGGCGTTGGGCACACGTTCTTTCAGAGCGCGGATTAAACCGGCCCCCAGGATATCGCCGGAGGTTTCTCCGGCGACCAGGGCAATCGTTAATGGACGCTGTTCAGTCATTAACGAATCAGACCGCGCGTTGAGCGTGCAAAGAAATCGGTAAAAGCTTTCACTTCCGGATACGTTTCCGCCAGTTCAGCAATTTCCGGTTTCACTTCATCGAGCGTTTTACCGCTGCGATAAATCAGCTTATACGCATTGCGGATAGCGGTAATCGCCTCGCGGCTGAATCCGCGGCGCTTCAGCCCTTCGATATTGACACCGAACGGCGTTGCGTGGTTACCCTGCGCAATGACATAAGGAGGGACGTCCTGCGCCACACCGGAGCAACCGCCAACCATCACATGCGCACCAATGATGCAGAACTGATGGACTGCGGTCATGCCGCCGATGATCGCGAAGTCGTCTACCGATACGTGACCCGCCAGCGTTGCGTTGTTGGCGAGAATACAGCGGTTACCTACCGTACAATCGTGCGCAATGTGCGCGTTGATCATCAGTAAGTTGTCGCTGCCCACCTTCGTCAATCCACCGCCCTGGACTGTGCCACGATGAATGGTGACGCTTTCGCGAATGCGGTTACGATCGCCGATTTCCACACGGGTCGGTTCGCCAGCATATTTCAGATCCTGGTTAACTTCACCGATGGAGGCGAACTGATAAATCTCATTATCGCGGCCAATTTTAGTATGGCCATTCACGACAACGTGAGATTTCAGTACGGTACCCTCACCAATTTCGACATGGGGTCCAACGATACAAAAAGGACCAATGTGTGCGTTCGCGCCAATCGACGCGCCCTCTTCCACAATGGCGGTTGGATGCACAAAGGCGGATTTATCAATCACGTATCAGGCCTCCCGGCTACGAGCACACATCATCGTTGCTTCGCAAACTACTTTACCGTCGACCAGAGCAACCCCTTTAAAACGGGTCAGGCCGCGGCGCGTTTTTTCGAAAGTGACTTCCATGATCATTTGATCGCCAGGCACGACCGGGCGCTTGAAGCGCGCTTCGTCAATACCAGCGAAATAGTACAGCTCACCCGGTTCCAGTTTTCCTACGCTTTTAAACGCCAGAATACCTGTTGCCTGTGCCATTGCTTCCAGAATCAGCACACCCGGGAAAATCGGTTTTCCAGGGAAATGGCCCTGGAAGAATGGCTCATTGACAGAGACATTTTTTACTGCGCGCAGAAAACGACCTTCTTCAAAATCCAGCACGCGATCCACCAGTAAGAAAGGGAAACGGTGCGGCAGAAGTTCTAAAATCTCTTCAATCTGCAGAGTATGAGTGTTAGTAGTCAAGATACTCTTCCTGTCAAAATATAAGAAACGACAATAATAACACGGCCTGCCGCAATCGTAAGAATGAGACAGGCCGTAAAGTTTGGCGAACAAAAGATGGAACGTTAGTCTTGTTGATTAACCTTGCGCTCAAGCGATTTCAGACGCTTGCTCATGTCATCAATGTTCATCACCAGTGCAGCGGTTTTGCGCCAGACTTTGTTGGGTTGCAGCGGAATGCCTGAGGAATAGACGCCTGGTTCAGTGATGGGACGCATCACCATACCCATGCCCGTAACCGTCACTTTGTCGCATATTTCCATATGCCCGTTGATTACGCTGGCTCCGCCGATCATGCAGTAACGACCAATTTTCAGGCTGCCCGCCATAATGACGCCACCGGCAACCGCCGTATTGTCGCCAATCACGACGTTATGTGCAATCTGGCACTGGTTATCAATGATCACGCCATTGCCAATAATAGTGTCATCCAGCGCGCCGCGATCGATGGTTGTGCAGGCACCGATCTCCACGCGATCGCCAATAATTACGCGACCAATCTGTGGGATCTTCACCCAGTTACCACGATCGTTGGCATAACCAAAGCCGTCTGCGCCTACCACTGTTCCGGACTGGATCAGGCAATTCTGACCGATCTGGATCTCATGGTAAATGGTTACGTTCGCCCAGAGACGCGAACCTGCACCGATTTTGCTGTTTTTACCTACGAAGCAACCGGCACCGATAATCACGTTATCGCCCAGTTCAACGCCGGACTCAATCACCGCGTTAGCGCCAATCGATACGTTGTTACCCAGCTTCGCCGTCGCGTCGATCACCGCACTGGGTGCAATGTTCTGCGCGGGCTGCGGCGTGGTATCTAAAATTTGCGCCATGCGCGCGTAAGTCAGGTAGGGATTCTTCACTACCAGCGCGGCACTTTTCGCGAAAGGAAGATCGTCCTGGGTCATGACAACCGCGGACGCCTGGCACAAGCCTAAATGCTCACGGTATTTTGGGTTAACCATGAACGTAATGTGACCTGTTTGTGCAGATTGCATGGACGCAACGCCGGTGATGACGATATCGCCATCACCGTGTAGTTCTGCATCCAACTGCTGCGCTAAATCAGCCAGTCGAATTGAAGGCATTACTTATTTAACCTGTTTCAGTACGTCGGCAGTGATGTCTTTTACATCGCTGCTGTTGTAAGCAACGGCGTTTGCATCAACAACCAGATCGATATCCTGGCTGTTGGCAACGGATTTCACAGCAGTCTGGATACGAGTAACCAGTTTGCCGCGTTCTTCGTTGGAACGACGTGCGCGATCCTGCTCAAAAGCCTGCGCTTTCTGAGCAAAAGTCTGGCGCTGAGCCATCACGTCTTTTTCCAGCTTAGTGCGATCGCTGCCCGCTTTCATTGACTGCAGCTTTTTCATTTTAGCCTGCAGATCGGTTTCCATACGCTGCAGTTCGCTGGCACGGCCTTTGAACTCATTTTCCAGCGTGTTAGAAACACCGGTTTTCTGCGCTACCTGCTGGAACAGGCTGCCCATATTGACGATTGCAATTTTGTCAGCCGCCTGAGCAGAAGTTGCCAGTGCTAAACCGAGACCTGCAGCTAATAACCACTTTTTCACAATAAACTCCTTACCATCCCATTTGCACCGGAGGGTGCAGTTCTTTGCGTGGCCCGGCGATCTTATATTGATCGCCTAAAGTCATCGCTACACTACCACTACATTCCTTTGTGGAGAACACTTACCAGGTTTTACCGATGTTAAACTGGAACTGTTCTGCCTTGTCTCCATCGTACTTTTTGAACGGCTGGGCGTAGGAGAACACCAACGGCCCCAATGGGGACATCCATTGTAATGCGATACCCGCAGACATACGGATATTGCTTGGATCACTATAGTCCGGATATCCAGAATATTGGCTGGAATCCCAGTTTGTATCCCAAACGGTACCCATATCCCAGAAGAAGGAAGTACGAACCGAGTTAGCATACTTGTCGCTAATGAACGGCGTCGGGGTGATGAACTCGAGGCTGGCAACCGCCATAGCGTTACCGCCTACAGCATCATCCGATTTACACAGGTCTTTCGCGCCGTCCTGAGTCGCACATTCGTAATCATAGTCCGGATCATAATTACTGGCCTGATGCGGGAAGTAAACTGCTTTCGGACCAATGGTATTGGACTGGAAGCCACGCACGGTGCTGGAACCACCGGCATAGAAGTTCTCGTAGAACGGCATCTCTTTGCCGCCTAAACCATCACCATAACCCCAGCGGGTACGCCCCAGAACAACCCATTTGTGATCGTCATCGATCGGCACATAAGTCGCCGTGTCTAACGTCACTTTGTAGTATTCGTTATCCGATCCAGGAATGGTCACTTTACCGGTCAGGTTGACACGTGAACCATCTGTCGGGAAGTAACCACGGTCAAGCTTGTTATAGGTCCAACCATAGTTGAACGTGAAGTCGTCCGTTTTGAAGCTGTTATCCTGATCAGAGGTGCTCGGATGTTCACCCATAGAGTACAGATAACGCCACATCGCAACCTGAGGCTGCATGTTGGACAGGGAGTTATGTACATAACCCAGACCTGCACGCAGCGAGTTATATTCGTTAATCGGGAAGCCCAACGTCACGTCTGTACCATAACTCTTGTTGGTATAGTCGGACAGGTCGGCATCATCTGCCTGGAAGTCATTATAGAAGAGACGACCACCGAGGCTTACGCCATCTACGGTGAAGTACGGGTTGGTTACCGACAGTTCAGCATAGGTCTGGTAATCGTTTTTGGTCCCGTTGATACCAACAGCATAACCTGTACCTAACCAGTTATCCTGTTGCACACCAGCCTGGAAGCTCACGCCACTTTCAGTACCGTAACCAATACCAAAGTTGAAGCTACCGGTGTTGCGCTCTTTTACCTTGTAGACTACATCAACCTGGTCCGGGCTACCCGGAACACGTTGGGTATCGGTATCGACAGTTTCAAAGAAGCCCAGACGATTCAGACGCTCCTTACCCTGATCGACCAGATCGCTCCCCAGCCATGCACCTTCCATCTGACGCATTTCGCGACGCAGGACGGCATCTTTCGAGGTATCGTTACCTTCAAAACGGATCTTACGCACGTAGAAACGGTTACCCGCATCAACGTTCACGCGTAATTTAACGGTTTTGTCGGCATCGTTAATTTCAGGCATCGACTGTACGCGCGGATAGGCATAACCATAGCGACCGAGAAGCTTTTTAATGTCATCTTCCATCTTGGTCACTTTGGTGCCGTTATACAGCTCGCCCGGCTCGATCTTAGTCAGCTGCTCAATTTCAGCGGAGTGCCCGGCAAGATTGCCGCTCACTTCAACGCCAGAAAGCTTGTACTGATCGCCTTCGGTGATGTTCACCGTGACGTAAATACCTTTTTTATCTGGCGTCAGACTGACCTGGGTAGAGTCGATGTTGAAACGGGCATAACCGCGATCCAGATAGTAGCTGCGCAGGGTTTCAAGGTCGCCCGCCAGTTTCTGTTTCTGGTATTTACGATCGCCTACCACGTTCCACCACGGCACTTCGTCACGCAGTTGGAAATGAGAGATCAGTTCGTCGGTGGTGAAAGCATGGTTACCAACAATGTTAATTTGCTGGATTTCAGCTGACACACCTTCCTGGAACACCAGTTTTAGGTCAACACGGTTGCGCGGCAGCGGGGTCACGACAGCTTTAACGCTGGCGCTATATTTACCGACGCTGTAGTAGAAGTCTTCCAGACCTTTCTCGATATCGGCAATGGTGGTGCGATCAAGGGATTCGCCCACACGCACACCAGAAGCCTCGAGGTTTTGCTTCAGCATGTCATCTTTCACCGATTTGTTACCGGAGAAAGTAATGCTGGCAATGGTCGGACGTTCTTTTACCTGAACCAGAAGGGTATCACCATCACGAAGGACGCGAACATCCTCAAAGTTGCCGGTAGCAAACAGAGCGCGAATGGTATTACTGATATCTTCATCATTAACCGTGTCGCCTGTGCGCACCGGCATACTGAGGAGGGCCGCACCAACGGCGACACGCTGAAGGCCTTCGAAATGAATATCTTTCACTACGAACCCTTCAGCACCGTATACGGTGGCGCTGCTAAACAGCAGCGACGCTATGAGCAACTTTTTCATCGCCATCGTTATTATGCGTTCTTCCTAACTAACTCTCATAACCGAGAGAAATCATTGAAAAGTGCAAGCCCCATTAACAGCACCAGCAAAATCGAGCCAATGCGATAACAAAAGTCTTGAACCCGCTCGGATACCGGTCCGCCCTTGATCTTTTCGATCGCAAGGAACAGCAGATGCCCCCCGTCAAGTACGGGCAACGGAAACAGGTTAATTATCCCTAAGTTCACGCTAATAAGCGCAAGAAACGGCAGGTAATAAACAACCCCGAGTTCCGCTGTCATCCCAGCCCCCTTGGCGATAGAGATCGGCCCACTGAGGTTGTTCAGTTTCACATCACCGGTGATCAATTTTCCCAGCATACTGACCGTCAGCTTCATCAGCTGCCACGTTTTGTCCGTGGCTTCGACAATGGCGTTGAACGGCCCATACTGGCGTACAACTTTATACTCATCTGGCAAAGGAATGACTTTCGGCTCAATACCGACAAAACCAATCGCTTTACCATTACCCGGTTTACTCTCCGGGATTAATGTCAAAGACAAGGGACTTCCCTGCCTTTCGATTTCTAACGCTAAGGATTTACCCGGGTTATCCCGGACAAGCATCACAAAGGTCACCCACTGCGTTAAGGGCTGACTATCGACTTTAACGATCCTGTCGCCTGCTTGCAAACCTGCCTTGCTTGCCGCCGAGTTTGGTTGCACATTTTCCAGTACAGGTTCAATTTGCGGCCCACGAGGACGAATCCCCAGCGAAGATACCGGATCTTCTTTATCAGGCTCAAACGCCCAGTGACGTAAATCGAGCTTTACATCCCGCCGTTGGTCGCTGCCAAATGGCGCTACTGTAATGGTGGTGCTTTCATCGCCAATTTTATCGACCAACTGCAAACGCACGGCATCCCAATCAGGCGTTTCGATACCATCTACGGCTTTTAGTTCCGTACCTGGTGCAATTTGTGCTTCCGCAGCTATCGAATTGGCTGCTATTTCGCCAACCACCGGACGTACGCCAGGCACACCAATAATAAAAACCAGCCAGTAGGCAAAGATAGCAAAAATGAAGTTTGCAACCGGACCTGCGGCAATAATCGCCGCTCGTTGGCCGACAGATTTATTATTGAAGGCATGGTGGCGGAGTTCCGGAACGACCGGTTCTGCGCGCTCATCCAGCATTTTGACATAACCGCCCAGCGGGATCAGGGCGATAACATATTCGGTGCCGAGCTTATCAGTTCGCCGCCAGAGCGCCTTACCAAACCCTATTGAGAAACGCTCAACGCGAACACCACAACGCCGGGCAACCCAGAAATGACCAAATTCATGCACGGTGATAAGTACACCCAGTGCAACGATGAACGAAGCCAAATCCCAGAGAAAACTCAGCATATTACCTTCCGTTAAAGCGTCCTGAATACCAGTAACAACAAGCAAGCAAAGACCGGTACCGCAGCCGTCAGGCTATCAATACGATCTAAAATACCACCGTGTCCTGGAATTAAATGACCGCTGTCCTTAATTCCTGCTTCACGCTTAAACATACTCTCGGTCAGATCGCCGAGCACTGAGGCTAACGCTGCGACAATAGAGCAAATGAGTAAGGTGACGGGAGCGACGTCGAGATTCGCCCACATGCCATAACCCCATGAGATTACTGCTGCGGTCGCGAGTCCACCTATAAAGCCTTGCCAGGTTTTACCCGGAGAAACCTTCGGTGCCAGCTTATGTTTACCAAACAATTTGCCAAACATATATGCGCCAGAGTCAGCGCCCCATACCAGGATCATGACATAGAGCAGCCATATTGCGCCACTGTAATGATTCTCGTCATAGTGCCAGGCCCGTAACGCCAGCATGCCCCAGAAGAAGGGAACAATGGTTAGCACGCCAAAAATAAGGCGCAATGTTTTAGAGTTACGCCAGATTGCTGCGGAACCTGGGTAAAACAGCACCAGCAATAGCGCGACAATCCACCAACCCAGCGAAGCCCAAAGTGAGATTTCAACCAGCGGTTGATGAATATTTCGGTGATATTCCGGCAACAGAAAAAGCATCAGCGCCAACAATAACCCGCATAACACCGCCAACCATACTCGCTGCGAACGAGTGGTAAAACCGCTAAGCTGTCCCCATTCCCACGCTGCCAGCATGCAGACCACCAGCGTTACGATGGCGAACCCCACCGGCGGCAACAGAAACAACGCCGCGATGACGACGGGTATTAACACAAAAGCAGATATCAGGCGATACTTCAGCAAAAGCGACCCCCATCAGGCTGTTTCATCACCGGGCTCGGTGCCGCCGAAACGACGCTCTCGATTAGCAAAGGCATTTAACGCCCCTTCAAAGTCTTGTTCATCGAAATCGGGCCAGAGAACATCTGTAAAGTAAAGTTCGGCATAGGCAATTTGCCAAAGCAAAAAGTTACTAATGCGATGCTCCCCCCCAGTCCTAATTACTAAATCTACAGGGGCCAGTTCATGCATACAGACATGCTGGTTTAGCATCTCTTCATCTATCTGATCTGGTTGCAGGTTTCCTTGCTGCACCTTTTCAGCCAGTTGCCTGACTCCCTGGACTATATCCCAACGTCCACCGTAGTTCGCCGCAATATTCAGCGTCAGACCGGTATTCCCGGCTGTTAGCGCTTCAGATTTACGAATACGTTCTTGCAAACGCGAGTTAAAGCGACTGGTATCGCCAATAATACGCAGACGCACGTTATGTCGGTGCAGACTTTTTACTTCGCTATCGAGCGCCCACACAAACAGTTCCATTAACGCACTGACTTCCTGCGCTGGTCGGTTCCAGTTTTCACTACTAAAGGCATACAGCGTTAACGCCTCAATACCGTTGTTGGCCGCAAAAGAGACAGCCCGGCGGACGGATTTTGCCCCGGCTTTATGCCCAAAGGCTCGAATCTTCCCTTGCTTTTTTGCCCAGCGACCATTGCCGTCCATAATGATCGCAACATGACGGCAGCCATGCGCTGGCAATTTTTCGCTAAGTGGTTGAATAGCAGACAACATCACGCGTTTTTTATTCCCTGACAGGGTTTACGGTACTCAGGAATACTGAAGCCTATACAAAAAAAAGCCGTGTAAAACCACGGCATACCTGACCTTATAAAGCCAACTACTTACGATCAGATGGCGCAGACTATATCACTGAAGCCCTACGCTAACAAATAGCGCGACTCTCTGTAGCCGGATTATCCTCAGCTTGCGAGACGCATCACCTCTTTTCTGGCGACTTCACGCGCGTTCGCATCAACAGATAACACATCGTCCACACATTGTGGTTCGCGCATATCCATTTTTTCCAGTACCGATAAATTCAACGCAGCGATATCCGTAAAGCGGATTTGTTGCACAAGAAAAGCAGCAACGGTGATTTCGTTTGCGGCATTCAATGCTGTCGTCGCTGCCTGACCTTGTTCGAACGCCTCCATCGCCAGTTTCAGGCATGGATAACGATCATAATCCGGTGCGGCAAATGTCAACGCACTTAGTTTGCAAAAATCGAGCGGCTTCACGCCAGAGTTCACGCGATTCGGCCATGCCATGGTGTGGGCAATTGGCGTACGCATATCCGGTTCCCCCAGCTGCGCCAGAACACTGCCGTCCTGATAGCGCACCATTGAGTGAATCACTGACTGCGGGTGAATCAGCACTTCCATCTGGCTGGCGCTGGCGTTAAACAGCCAACGCGCTTCAATGTATTCCAGACCTTTGTTCATCATGGTAGCCGAATCGACAGAAATTTTACGCCCCATCGACCAGTTCGGATGACGGCAGGCTTGATCCGGCGTCATTGTTGCCAAATCGCGCAATGGCGTCTCACGGAAAGGGCCACCAGACCCGGTAAGTAAAATGGACACCACGCCATTTTGCTCAAGGTCAGCGTATCCCAGATTATGCTGGATAGGTTGCGGTAAACTCTGAAAAATGGCGTTATGTTCGCTATCGACCGGTAACAATTGCGCTTTGCTCTGCTTTACGGCGTCCATAAACAGACGTCCGCAGGTAACCAGTGATTCTTTATTGGCCAGCAAAATGGTTTTACCCGCGCGGATCGCAGCAAGCGTAGGTAACAGCCCAGCAGCGCCAACAATGGCTGCCATCACCTGATCAACATCCTCAAGCGCTGCCATATCGCAAGCGGCTTGTTGCCCACTTAAGACTTCGGTGCGGCTACCCTGTTGCTGTAGCATCGTTTTAAGAAGTTTCGCACTCGCTTCATCGTCCATTACGGCATAGCGGGGAGAGAATTCCAGGCACTGTTCTACCATGCGAGTGACATTTTTGCCTGCCACCAGCGCAACTACGCGGAAGTGTTCGGGATTATGGCGCACCACGTCCAGCGTGCTGCAACCAATCGAGCCGGTCGAGCCCAGAATGGTGAGTTGCTTCATGAAACATCCAGAGTTGAGACAGAATAAAAAGCAAAACGCCGCCAGCCGATCCGCAAGGATCTACTGAGCGGCGTTTTTGTCGTTCAAGAAATCAGAACTGCATCAGTTCTGCTTCTTTGTCTGCCAGCGCCGCTTCAATTTTCTTGATTGCAGCATCAGTCAGTTTCTGTACATCGTCCTGAGAACGGCGATCGTCGTCTTCGCTGATCTCTTTATCTTTCAACAGTGCTTTCACTTTGTCGTTCGCGTCACGACGCACGTTACGTACTGCAACACGCGCTTGTTCTGCTTCACCACGAACGATTTTGGTCAGATCTTTACGACGTTCTTCCGTCAGCGGCGGCAGCGGAACACGGATGTCGCTACCCGCAGAGTTCGGGTTCAGGCCGAGATCGGACGCCATAATCGCTTTTTCAACGGCCGGAGACATTGAACGATCAAACACGTTGATTTTCAGAGTACGGGAATCTTCTACCGTTACGCTTGCCAGCTGACGCAGCGGCGTCGGCGTGCCGTAATATTCCACGACAATGCCATCCAGCAGGCTGGGAGAAGCACGACCCGTGCGTATTTTGCTGATTTGGGTTTTGAACGCTTCTACGCATTTGTCCATGCGTACTTCAGCATCTTTTCTGATATCGCTAATCACGTTACGAATCCTTGAAAACTTGTCTCAGTCAGACCAGACAGTCACACACAGTGGAAGTGTGCTAAGTATAGCCCTGATTAAACATATTACGGGTAATCGTCTGGATTATTAGGCTATTTTATTTGCCATTTTGGCCCCGAGCAGTGCTCGCCATCCTCACGTACTTTTGTACGCTCCGGTTGCTGCGCGCTGGCCGTGACCAAACTGCCTGCAACAATAACGCCTTATAACCAGACTTACGCCCCCGCGATACTTACGCGGAATCTTACCCTTATTTATCCATCACGGGAATTATTCCGTGATTAAAGTCCCTTCTTTTTCACCCATTACCACACGGCGCAGCGCACCCGGTTTGTTCATGTTGAAAACACGAATCGGTAATTTATGGTCACGAGCCAGCGTGAAGGCCGCCAGGTCCATGACTTTCAGCTCTTTTTCCAGCACTTCGCTGTAAGTCAGTTGCTCGTACATGGTTGCGGTTGGATCTTTCGCCGGATCAGCGGTAAACACGCCGTCAACTTTGGTTGCTTTCAGCACCACATCGGCTTCAATTTCGATACCACGCAGGCAAGCTGCTGAGTCGGTGGTAAAGAACGGGTTACCTGTACCGGCGGAGAGGATCACCACACGGTTGTTGCGCAACAGGCTGATAGCTTCTGCCCAGCTGTAGCTGTCGCACACGCCATTCAATGGAATAGCGGACATCAGACGAGCGTTCACATAGGCGCGGTGCAGTGCATCACGCATTGCCAGGCCGTTCATTACGGTCGCCAGCATCCCCATGTGGTCGCCCACAACGCGGTTCATACCCGCTTTCGCCAGACCAGCGCCACGGAACAGGTTACCCCCACCAATCACCACACCAACCTGAATACCCAGTTCAACCAGTTCTTTGATTTCCTGAGCCATGCGATCCAGTATGCTTGCATCAATACCGAAGCCTTCAGTGCCCTGCAGAGCTTCGCCACTCAACTTAAGCAGAATGCGTTTATAGACGGGTTTTGCATTGGTAGCCATGTTTCTTTCCTGAGACTGTCAACGATTGAAATGAATTAATACCGGCGACATTTTACGTCGCTTTTCAGCGCAGCCCCATAAGGGTTAGCTGAATTTACAAGATGGGCGCAAAAAGAAGCCGCCCTCAGGCGGCTCCTTTTCGATAATTAAGACTGCTTGGACATCGCAGCAACTTCTGCTGCAAAGTCAGTCTCAACTTTCTCGATGCCTTCACCCACTTCGAAGCGGATGAAGCCAGTCACTTCAGCGTTATGCTCTTTCAGCAGCTGACCAACGGTTTTGCTTGGTTCCATAACGAACGGCTGACCAGTCAGAGAAACTTCGCCGGTGAATTTCTTCATGCGGCCTTCAACCATTTTCTCTGCGATTTCTTTCGGCTTACCAGACTGCATCGCGATATCCAGCTGTACCTGGTATTCTTTTTCTACCACTTCAGCGGATACGTCTTCTGGTTTGATGAATTCCGGCTTGCTTGCAGCAACGTGCATAGCGATGTGTTTAACCAGCTCTTCGTCAGCGCCTTTAGCAGCAACCAGAACGCCGATACGCGCACCGTGCTGATAAGAACCCAGAACGTCGCCTTCCAGCGCAGCAACGCGGCGAATGTTGATGTTTTCACCAATTTTCGCTACCAGCGCAACACGTTCTTCTTCGAACTGTGCTTTCAGAACTTCAACGTCAGTGATTTTGCCAGCAACAGCTGCGTCCAGAACTTTGTCTGCGAACGCCTGGAAACCAGCGTCTTTTGCAACGAAGTCAGTCTGGCAGTTAACTTCCAGAATGATGCCGTAGTTGCCGTCGATTTTGGTTTTGATCACGCCGTCAGCAGCAACGTTGCCTGCTTTTTTCGCTGCTTTAATAGCACCGGACTTACGCATGTTTTCGATTGCCAGCTCGATGTCGCCGTTAGCTTCAGTCAGTGCTTTTTTGCAATCCATCATGCCTGCGCCAGTACGCTCACGCAGCTCTTTTACCAGGGATGCGGTAATTTCAGCCATTCTAAAATCCTCGGAGATGTGATCTGCCCGGCATTAAACCGCACAGATATAAAAGTGAAAAAGGGGGCCATATGCAGGCCCCCTAACCAAACGTGTACTACCTGGTCTATAAGGGCTCTCCCCCTTCATATTTCGCGCCGCAGATGCGTTATCTTCGCTCGCTCATCCCGGTCACTTACTGATGTAAGCTCCCGGGAATTCTCGAGCTTGCCGCCTTTCTGCAACTCGAACTATTTTGGGGGAGTTATCAAGCCTTATTACTCAGCTTCTACGAAGCTTTCTTCCGCCTGGGAAGCCAGATCCTGAGAACGGCCTTCACGTACGGTTGCAGCAACAGCGCCCAGGTACAGGGTCACAGCACGGATTGCGTCGTCGTTACCCGGGATAACGAAGTCAACACCGTCCGGATCAGAGTTGGTATCAACGATAGCAAATACCGGAATACCCAGGTTGTTTGCTTCTTTGATAGCAATGTGTTCGTGGTCAGCATCGATTACAAACAGAGCGTCCGGCAGACCGCCCATGTCTTTGATACCGCCCAGGCTGTTTTCCAGTTTCTCCAGCTCACGAGTGCGCATCAGCGCTTCTTTCTTGGTCAGCTTTTCGAAAGTACCGTCCTGAGACTGAGTTTCCAGGTCTTTCAGACGTTTGATGGACTGACGAACGGTTTTCCAGTTAGTCAGCATACCGCCCAGCCAGCGATGGTTCACGAAGAACTGGTCGCAGCTCAGAGCAGCGTCTTTCACCGCTTCGCTTGCAGCGCGTTTAGTACCAACGAAAAGGATTTTACCTTTGCGAGAAGCAATCTTGTTCAGTTCAGCCAGAGCTTCGTTGAACATCGGTACAGTTTTCTCAAGGTTGATGATGTGAACTTTGTTACGCGCACCGAAGATGAACGGCTTCATTTTCGGGTTCCAGTAACGGGTCTGGTGACCGAAGTGAACACCAGCCTTGAGCATGTCGCGCATGGAAACAGTTGCCATGATTAAAACCTCTATATAAAAGTTGGGGTTATGCCTCCACGTACCCCATATTACCGACCCCAAAGGGCACCCCGGAATATGTGCCGATACGTGTGTGTTGTTACACAAAGTGAGATTGTCGCTTCCGTCCAGTCTGTGTATACGAAATGGATCGGAAGTCCGGCGCGCTTTATACCACAAATACGTCATGGACACCAATAATTGTTGGCGCTGTGTACAGCATCAGACGTTGAATTTTCTATTATAGAAAACGTTCAGTGGCACGTTTGGCGAAATTCAGAATGATTCTCAATTTGCCCGGGTGTGATACCATTGACGGCACTTACATATATATTGTCGGTATCACCGACGCTGATGGACAGAATTAATGGCTATCTCAATCAAGACCCCAGAAGATATCGAAAAAATGCGCGTCGCTGGCCGACTGGCTGCCGAAGTGCTGGAGATGATCGAACCATATGTTAAACCGGGCGTCAGCACCGGCGAGCTGGATCGCATCTGTAATGATTACATTGTTAATGAACAACACGCGGTTTCTGCCTGCCTCGGCTATCACGGTTATCCGAAATCCGTTTGCATTTCTATTAATGAAGTGGTGTGCCACGGAATCCCGGACGATGCTAAGCTGCTGAAAGATGGCGATATCGTTAACATTGATGTCACCGTAATCAAAGATGGTTTCCACGGCGATACCTCGAAAATGTTTATCGTCGGTAAGCCGACCATCATGGGCGAACGTCTGTGCCGCATCACGCAAGAAAGCCTGTACCTGGCGCTACGCATGGTAAAACCAGGCATTAATCTGCGCGAAATCGGTGCGGCGATTCAGAAATTTGTCGAAGCAGAAGGCTTCTCCGTCGTTCGTGAATATTGCGGACACGGTATTGGTCGCGGCTTCCATGAAGAACCGCAGGTGCTGCACTATGACTCCCGTGAAACCAACGTCGTACTGAAACCTGGGATGACGTTCACCATCGAGCCAATGGTCAACGCGGGTAAAAAAGAGATCCGCACCATGAAAGATGGCTGGACGGTAAAAACCAAAGATCGCAGCTTGTCTGCACAATATGAGCATACTATTGTGGTGACTGATAACGGCTGCGAAATTCTGACGCTACGCAAGGATGACACCATCCCGGCGATAATCTCGCACGACGAATAAGATGAAGCCGGCGAATGCCGGCTTTTTTAATGCGATAATTTAATCTTATGGGTGGCGCACAATGAATACCCTTCCAGAACAGTACGCAAACACCGCTCTCCCCACCCTGCCCGGTCAACCGCAAAATCCATGCGTCTGGCCCCGTGATGAATTAACCGTCGGTGGGATAAAAGCCCATATCGATACTTTCCAGCGTTGGCTGGGTGATGCCTTTGACAATGGGATCTCTGCAGAACAGTTGATTGAGGCGCGCACCGAGTTTATCGACCAGCTCCTGCAACGATTATGGATTGAAGCGGGATTCAGCCAGATTGCCGACCTGGCATTGGTCGCCGTCGGTGGCTACGGTCGTGGCGAGCTGCATCCACTTTCTGACATCGATTTACTGATTTTAAGCCGTAAAAAGCTCCCGGACGATCAGGCGCAAAAAGTGGGCGAGCTGTTAACGCTGCTCTGGGATGTAAAGCTGGAAGTCGGTCATAGTGTGCGCACGCTTGAAGAGTGCATTCTGGAAGGGTTATCGGATTTAACCGTCGCCACCAATTTGATCGAATCCCGCTTATTAATTGGCGATGTTGCGCTATTTCTTGAACTGCAAAAACATATTTTCAGCGAAGGATTCTGGCCTTCCGACAAGTTCTACGCGGCGAAAGTTGAAGAACAGAACCAGCGCCATCAGCGTTACCACGGCACCAGCTACAATCTTGAACCAGACATCAAAAGTAGCCCTGGCGGCTTGCGCGATATCCACACTCTGCAATGGGTGGCCCGCCGTCATTTTGGCGCAACATCGCTGGATGAAATGGTTGGGTTTGGCTTCTTAACCTCAGCGGAGCGGGCGGAATTAAACGAATGTCTGCATATATTGTGGCGTATTCGCTTTGCCCTGCATCTGGTCGTCAGCCGTTACGATAATCGCCTGTTATTCGATCGCCAGCTTAGCGTCGCCCAGCGTCTGAATTACAGTGGCGAAGGTAACGAACCGGTCGAGCGGATGATGAAGGATTACTTCCGCGTGACACGCCGCGTCAGTGAACTCAACCAGATGCTGCTGCAACTGTTCGATGAAGCCATCCTCGCCCTTCCCGCCGACGAAAAACCACGTCCAATCGACGATGAGTTTCAGCTACGCGGTACGCTAATCGACCTGCGTGATGAAACACTATTTATGCGCCAGCCGGAAGCTATCTTACGTATGTTCTACACCATGGTGCGCAACAGTGCGATCACCGGCATTTACTCCACCACGCTGCGCCAGTTACGCCATGCCCGGCGCCATCTGCAACAACCGCTGTGTAATATTCCGGAAGCACGAAAACTGTTTTTGAGCATTCTGCGTCACCCCGGAGCGGTGCGGCGCGGGCTATTGCCAATGCATCGCCATAGCGTACTCGGCGCGTATATGCCGCAATGGTCACATATCGTCGGGCAGATGCAGTTTGATCTGTTCCACGCCTACACGGTGGATGAACATACTATCCGCGTGATGCTGAAACTGGAGAGTTTTGCCAGTGAAGAAACGCGCCAGCGCCATCCGTTGTGTGTGGACGTCTGGCCGCGCCTACCGTCAACTGAGCTGATTTTCATCGCCGCGCTGTTTCACGATATCGCCAAAGGACGCGGCGGCGACCACTCCATTCTCGGTGCTCAGGATGTAGTGCATTTTGCCGAACTCCACGGGCTTAACTCGCGCGAAACGCAACTGGTGGCGTGGCTGGTTCGCCAGCACCTGTTGATGTCGGTGACCGCCCAACGCCGCGATGTTCAGGACCCGGAAGTCATCAAGCAGTTTGCCGAAGAAGTGCAAACGGAAAATCGTCTGCGCTATCTGGTATGCCTGACTGTGGCTGACATTTGCGCCACCAACGAAACGCTGTGGAATAGCTGGAAGCAAAGTCTGTTGCGTGAGCTCTACTTTGCCACCGAAAAGCAGCTACGACGCGGAATGCAAAACACGCCGGATATGCGCGAACGGGTTCGCCATCACCAACTCCAGGCACTGGCACTACTGCGCATGGATAACATCGACGAAGAGGCGCTGCACCAAATTTGGTCACGCTGTCGTGCTAACTATTTTGTCCGCCATAGCCCAAATCAACTGGCCTGGCATGCCCGCCATTTATTACAGCATGATTTAAGCAAACCGCTGGTATTGCTTAGCCCGCAGGCTACGCGTGGAGGCACCGAGATTTTTATCTGGAGCCCGGACCGCCCTTATCTGTTTGCCGCCGTCTGTGCCGAATTAGACCGCCGCAATTTAAGTGTTCACGACGCACAAATTTTCACCACTCGCGACGGTATGGCGATGGATACCTTTATCGTGCTGGAACCCGATGGCAACCCGCTGTCCGCAGATCGTCATGAGGTTATTCGGTTTGGTCTGGAGCAAGTACTGACGCAAAGTAGCTGGCAGCCACCGCAGCCCCGTCGCCAACCCGCCAAATTACGCCATTTTACTGTTGAAACCGAAGTAACGTTTTTGCCGACCCATACCGACCGCAAATCGTTCCTCGAACTGATCGCCCTCGACCAACCTGGACTGCTGGCGCAAGTCGGGAAAATTTTTGCCGATCTGGGAATTTCGCTTCATGGTGCCCGAATTACAACCATTGGCGAGCGAGTAGAAGATTTATTCATAATTGCCACCGCTGACCGGCGTGCGCTTAATAACGAGTTGCAGCAGGAAGTGCATCAGCGGTTGACAGAGGCCCTCAATCCAAACGATAAAGGGTGATGTGTTTACTGATATGAAAAGAGTTTAACAATGCAGCAGTTACAGAACATTATTGAAACCGCTTTTGAACGCCGTGCCGAGATCACGCCAGCCAATGCAGACACCGTTACCCGCGAAGCGGTAAATCAGGTGATCGCCCTGCTGGATTCCGGCGCACTGCGTGTAGCGGAAAAAATTGACGGTCAGTGGGTGACGCATCAGTGGTTGAAAAAAGCGGTGCTGCTCTCTTTCCGTATTAATGATAATCAGGTGATCGAAGGGGCAGAAAGCCGCTACTTCGACAAAGTGCCGATGAAATTCGCCGACTACGACGAAGCACGTTTCCAGAAAGAAGGCTTCCGCGTTGTGCCACCAGCGGCGGTACGTCAGGGTGCGTTTATTGCCCGTAACACCGTGCTGATGCCGTCTTACGTCAACATCGGCGCATATGTTGATGAAGGCACCATGGTTGATACCTGGGCGACCGTCGGTTCTTGTGCGCAGATTGGTAAAAACGTCCACCTTTCCGGTGGCGTGGGCATCGGCGGCGTGCTGGAACCGCTGCAGGCTAACCCAACCATCATTGAAGATAATTGCTTCATCGGCGCGCGCTCTGAAGTGGTTGAAGGGGTGATTGTCGAAGAAGGTTCCGTCATTTCCATGGGCGTATACATTGGTCAGAGCACCCGTATTTACGACCGTGAAACCGGCGAAATCCACTACGGTCGCGTTCCGGCGGGGTCTGTGGTTGTTTCAGGTAATCTGCCGTCAAAAGATGGCAAATACAGCCTCTACTGTGCGGTTATCGTTAAGAAAGTTGACGCGAAAACTCGCGGCAAAGTCGGCATTAACGAACTGCTGCGTACCATCGACTAAAAGTATGCACACGGGCAGCACGACGCTGCCCGATTTTTTTGCAGGGATGAGCGATGATTTCACGCCGCCGATTTTTGCAGGCTACTGCCGCGACGATAGCCACGAGCTCAGGTTTCGGTTATATGCATTACTGTGAGCCAGGCTGGTTTGAATTAATCCGTCACCGCCTCGCCTTTTTTAAAGACAACGCAGCACCATTCAAAATTCTTTTTCTGGCCGATCTCCATTACTCTCGTTTTGTTCCTTTAAGCCTGATTTCTGACGCGATTGCTCTTGGCATAGAACAAAAGCCCGATTTGATATTACTGGGCGGCGATTACGTATTATTTGATATGTCGCTGAATTTTTCGGCGTTTAGTGACGTACTCTCCCCCCTTGCCGAATGTGCGCCGACGTTTGCCTGCTTCGGCAACCACGATCGCCCTGTTGGTACAGAAAAAAATCACTTAATTGGCGAGACGTTGAAATCAGCGGGCATCACGGTGTTGTTTAACCAGGCTACGGTGATCGCCACGCCGAACAGGCAATTCGAACTGGTAGGCACTGGTGACTTATGGGCCGGACAATGCAAACCGCCTCCCGCCAGCGAAGCCAATCTGCCAAGACTGGTGCTGGCGCATAATCCCGACAGCAAAGAAGTCATGCGTGATGAACCCTGGGATCTGATGCTGTGCGGCCATACTCACGGCGGGCAACTGCGCGTACCGTTGGTTGGTGAACCTTTTGCCCCTGTCGAAGATAAACGTTACGTCGCCGGATTAAATGCCTTTGGCGAAAGACACATCTACACAACCCGTGGCGTGGGCAGTTTGTATGGTTTGCGTCTGAACTGCCGCCCGGAAGTAACGATGCTGGAACTGGTGTAGATCGTGAATTTTATCACCAGAATAAAGCAGGTAATTTTTTGATTTTTACGCCATGATAGAAGTCTGGAAGAAAAAGGCTTTCTGCGATCACAGTCGAGCCGGGCGGGCCAGGCCAAATGCTAAAATAAGCACAATTTACTGACTCATTTTGAGGTAACGCTATGTACGACAATCTGAAAAGTCTGGGTATTACCAATCCTGAAGAAATTGATCGTTACAGCCTCCGGCAGGAAGCCAACAACGATATTCTGAAAATCTATTTCCAGAAAGACAAAGGCGAGTTTTTCGCCAAGAGCGTTAAGTTTAAATATCCGCGTCAGCGTAAAACGGTCGTCGCTGATGGTGTGGGTCAGGGTTATAAAGAAGTCCAGGAAATCAGCCCGAATCTACGGTATATCATTGATGAGCTTGATCAAATCTGCCAGCGTGACCGCAGCGAAGTTGATCTTAAGCGTAAGATCCTCGACGACTTACGTCACCTGGAGTCAGTCGTAACCAATAAGATCAGCGAGATTGAAGCCGATCTGGAAAAACTAACGCGTAAATAATCCCGAACTGACGGTTAATTCGGGCATTCCCCTCTACCCTTCGGGCTGAGGGGAATGAGCCAGCGCCGCCTCAACCTTAACGCATAACCTACCGCTCTTCATCCAGTTGTAACGCCACATACAGCAGCAACCTGTCATCAAAATTGCCCAAATCAAGCCCGGTCAGTTCCGATATACGATTAAGCCGATACTCCAGGGTATTACGATGAATAAACAACGCCTTTGACGTTGCCAGCGGTTGCACATTGTGGCGAAACCACGCCGCCAGCGTTCGTCGCAGCAAGCCGTTATTGTCCATCGTTTTCAGCCGCGCCAGCGGTCGCGCCAGTTCGTTGGCCTGCCAGTCGCCACGCAAACTGTCGAGTAACACAGGTAACATCAGATCCTGATAAAAATAGCAGCGACTTTCTGGCATCCGCTGTTTACCCACCACCATCGTCGTTTTCGCCGTACGATAGGATCGGGCAATACTGCCAGGACCGGTAAAATAGTTGCCCAGTGAAACGCGAAAACGCAGCTGGCCGTACTCTTTCATGCGGGTAATCAGTTGTTCAACTCGCTTACGATGATCTTCTGCATCCCAGCGCCCAAAAGAGTTCAACGCCGGTTTCAACACCACCATTTCGGTTAGCGAGACAATCGCCACCAGATTATTACGCTCGGGCGTAGTCAGCGCGTTTTGCAGTTGTTGTAACTCCGCCATTGCGCTGTCCACGCCAAGCTGACCGCTGTCGACCTCAACAATAGCCACCACTCGCGGTTGATTGAGATCGATCCCCAGCCGTTGCGCCCATTCAGTAAGTGCGGGAGTATTCTCCTCTGCCTGAATCAGGTTCATCACCAGTTCTTCCCGCAAACGGCTATCCTGCGCCAACAAGTGCATCAACCGCGACTGTTCCAGCATCATTTCAGCCGTCATGCAGACCAGTTCGCCATATTTACGCAGATTCTCTGGTTCACCTGTCAGGCCAATTACGCCGACAATTTCACCTTCCAGCCGTAACGGTAGATTAATCCCCTGCCGCACACCGTGCAGATGACGTGCTACCGCGTCATCGATATCGACGACTCGTCCCTGTGAAAGTACCAGCAATGCACCTTCGTGCAATTCACCAATACGCTCACGATCGCCGCTGCCGATAATTCGCCCACGGGCATCCATTACGTTGATATTGGTATCGATGATGCGCATGGTACGTGCCACGATATCCTGCGCCATTTTGGTATCAAGATGCCAGCCAGCCATAAGTCCTCCGTTATGCACGGCTTAGCATAAGGAAGTACGTAACGTACGGCATTGTGCAAATGCCTAAAGGATGATGAAGATGTATGGAGTTGTGGTGAAGTTCACAGATTGTAAGGAGAACCCCTTCCCGTTTTCAGGAAGGGGTTGAGGGAGATTACTGCATTAACAGGTAGATGGTGCTGTCGCCGCGCTGAATGTTGAGTGCCAGCACAGACGGTTTGCTGTCGAGAACTTTACGCAGTTCAGCGATGTTTTTCACTGCCTGCTGGTTCGCGCCAATAATCACATCACCTTTCTTCAGGCCGATCTGCGCAGCCGGAGTGCCCGTTTTCACGTTGTTCACTACCACGCCCTGATCTTTGCCTTTGTTGCTCATCTCAGCGCCTTCAATGCCGTTGAAGATGGAGCTGGAATCAACCTGATTCTGGCTGCTCTGCTGCAGTTCCAGGTTCACGTTAACCTGCTTACCGTCGCGCAGTAAGCCCAGGGTCAGTTTGCTGCCTACCGGCATAGTACCCACCTGAGCACGCAGTGCGGCAAAGCTGCTGATCGGCTTACCGTTCAGTGAGGTGATCACATCACCCGCTTTAATGCCCGCTTTTGCAGCGGAGGAATTAGGCAGAACCTGGCTTACGAAAGCACCGCGCTGGGCGTCAACTTTCATCGCTTTCGCCAGTTCGGAGTTCAGCTCAGTCCCCATAATACCCAGCTCACCGCGTTTCACCTGGCCGTATTCCACCATCTGCGAGGTCAGGTTTTTCACCATGTTACTCGGGATAGCAAAACCGATACCGATGTTGCCGCCGTCCGGTGCGAGGATCGCGGTGTTGATACCGATCAGTTCGCCGTTCAGGTTAACCAGCGCACCACCGGAGTTACCACGGTTGATCGCTGCATCGGTCTGGATGAAGTTTTCGTAGTTTTCGGCATTCAGGCCGCTACGCCCCAGCGCAGAGACAATCCCGGAAGTTACCGTCTCGCCCAGACCAAACGGGTTACCAATCGCTACGGTGTAATCACCCACGCGCAGTGCATCAGAATCCGCCATCTTAATTGCGGTCAGGTTTTTCGGGTTCTGGATTTGGATCAGCGCGATATCAGAGCGCGGATCTTTGCCAACCATCTTCGCGTCGAACTTACGGCCATCGCTCAGTTGAACTTTAATGACCGTCGCGTTATCAACAACGTGGTTGTTGGTGACGACATAGCCTTTATCGGCATCAATGATGACGCCGGAACCCAGCGCCATGAATTTCTGTTGCTGGCCGCCACCATTACCGCCCTGGCCACCCTGGCAGAACGGAGAGCTCTGGAACGGAGAACCTTCCTGGCAGAACGGAGAATCATCACCGAAGAACTGCTGGAAATTACGCGGCATACGCGGCGTATTAACGGTTGTGCTACCTTCTACGTTAATGCTGACCACTGAAGGCATCACCTTTTCGAGCATCGGTGCAAGGCTTGGCATCTGCTGGGCTGTCGTTGCTGAAGAAGTCTCAGCCGCCGTTGCAGAGAGCGGAGATAACGCCAAACCTAAACTCAGAGCCAGTGCACTCAGTGCTAATGTGGTTTTTTTCATGTATTTCAGTCTCGATTAACAGATAACGCAAAATTGCTGTGTTCTTCAGATTCGTTTTATAGCCTGAAGTTCCGAACTAAAGTTTCTGCAAAAGGTAAAAATTTATTGTTCGTCTTTACAAAAGCCTGGTTATTGTTCTACGGCCATCAGACGTCGGTATTCATCCCACGCATAGAGGTCGGTCATACCGCTGATATAATCCTGCAGCAGGCGGCAACGGTAATAATATTCCCATAGCGGAAACTCAGGAGAATCTGACGGTAATTTACTGACAGCCTCGACATAGGCCAGCCGATGGCGCGTCGAGAGTTTGTGGAATAAGCGCGATTCAATAGGGAAACGTTTCACCCGTTCTTTTTCTACCAGTTCAGTAAAGTCTGATAACGACAGGCTTAATAAAGGACGATAAATCTCTAATAATCCGCTAATGACCCGATAGCCCTGCAATTCAAGCTGCTCGACATCTGGATGGCTAAACACATGTTTTACAGCGACATTTTTATATAGCTTAAGAAGATCGCTGCATTCGCTGGCATCTTCCAATAATGCATGATTAAACGTTCCGGCGAAAATCGCAGGCAGATTATCAATAAATCGTTGTGCCGCGTAGGGTACCAGTTTATTTAGGGTGTTTACTCGTAAATACATAAAAAACTGATCTTCCGTACTGCGGCTTAAACTATTTGAGCGTGATTTTTCCCAGGCATTTTCAACCACTAGCGAAAAGAGCGAACCTTTCTCATGCTGGCCCCACGCTTCGTGCAAATGATGATAAAGCTGCTCAACGGTAAATATTCTTTTCTCTACCGCATCTTCAAGGTCTGCCACACAATAGGAGATGTCGTCGGCAGCTTCCATAATCCACGTTAATGGAAAACGACTGTAAAGCGCCAAATTAAGTTCTTTACGCAACCGCGCAATATAGGCTTCTTCAGAAAGATAATAACCCGGCTTTTTCATTAAATAGTGATGTGTCTCAGGCGTTTCGCCACGCCACCACGCCGGACGGGTATATTTTAAAATACCGCCAACCTGTGCCCAGGTGAGATTCATCCGCATCAATGTATGCACCAGACGAATGCCTTGTGCATTCCCCTCAAAATGACATAAGTCCTGACGAATCTTGCGCCGCAGCTCGTTAAGCGGTTCTTCCCCGTCCCGTAAACGTAGTGCCGCCACGCTGCAGCGATCGTCAGTCAGAGGCTGGCTTTCGGCATCTTCCGGGTGCAAACGTTGGCGAAACCAGTCATTTATCGCTGCTTCGCCAAAATGACCAAACGGCGGATTGCCGATATCGTGCATCAGGCATGACATCTCAACAATGCTTTCAAAGGGGCCGGTCAGTTCATCCAGGCCGTATGCTTCCAGCAATTTAAGCTCTTTCAGACGGCTTAAAATTTCTTTGGCGATGTAGCGTCCCACCTGCTGGACTTCCATCGAGTGGGTAAGACGCGTGCGCACGGCGGCATTGCGCTCCAGTGGAAAAACCTGGGTCTTTTGTTGCAGACGACGAATTGCCGGAGAGTTGATGATACGCCCGCGATCGCTCTCGAAGATCCGCAGGATCTCATGTTCGGTTTTAACGCCCTGCGGTGAACGGTAACGACGATGCCAGTTTATTTTTTTTCGGAAATCAATCTGTGCCATGTCCTCTCCCGCGTGAGAAATACGCTTCCCCGTAAGCGCATGGTAAACTATGCCTTCAAATCGGGCTTATCGCGAGTAAATCTATGAAAATCGGCATCATTGGTGCAATGGAAGAAGAAGTTACGCTGCTGCGTGACAAAATCGAAAACCGTCAAACTATCAGTCTTGGCGGTTGCGAAATCTATACCGGCCAACTGAATGGAACCGAGGTTGCGCTTCTGAAATCGGGCATCGGTAAAGTCGCTGCGGCGCTGGGTGCCACTCTGCTGTTGGAACACTGCAAGCCAGATGTGATTATTAACACCGGTTCTGCCGGTGGCCTGGCACCAACGTTGAAAGTGGGCGATATCGTTGTCTCGGACGAAGCACGTTATCACGACGCGGATGTCACGGCATTTGGTTATGAATACGGTCAGTTACCAGGCTGTCCGGCAGGCTTTAAAGCTGACGATAAACTGATCGCTGCCGCTGAGGCCTGCATTGCCGAACTGAATCTTAACGCTGTACGTGGCCTGATTGTTAGCGGCGACGCTTTCATCAACGGTTCTGTTGGTCTGGCGAAAATCCGCCACAACTTCCCACAGGCCATTGCTGTAGAGATGGAAGCGACGGCAATCGCCCATGTCTGCCACAATTTCAACGTCCCGTTTGTCGTAGTACGCGCCATCTCCGACGTGGCCGATCAACAGTCTCATCTTAGCTTCGATGAGTTCCTGGCTGTTGCCGCTAAACAGTCCAGCCTGATGGTTGAGTCACTGGTGCAGAAACTGGCACATGGCTAAGTCACTGTTCAGGGCGCTGGTCGCCCTGTCTTTTCTCGCGCCACTGTGGCTCAACGCCGCGCCGCGCGTCATCACGCTTTCTCCCGCCAACACTGAACTTGCCTTTGCCGCCGGGATCACGCCGGTTGGGGTCAGCAGCTATTCCGACTATCCTCCACAAGCGCAAAAGATTGAGCAGGTTTCCACCTGGCAGGGGATGAATCTGGAACGCATTGTCGCGCTGAAACCCGATCTGGTGATTGCCTGGCGTGGAGGTAATGCCGAGCGGCAGGTTGACCAGCTGGCTTCGCTGGGAATAAAAGTGATGTGGGTCGATGCGACAAGCATTGAACAAATTGCCAATGCGTTACGTCAACTGGCCCCCTGGAGTCCGCAACCGGATAAGGCCGAACAAGCCGCGCAATCCCTGCTGGATCAGTACGCGCAATTGAAAGCGCAATATGCTGATAAACCTAAAAAACGTGTTTTTCTGCAATTCGGCATTAATCCGCCATTTACCAGTGGAAAAGAGTCGATTCAAAACCAGGTACTCGAAGTTTGTGGCGGAGAAAACATCTTTAAAGACAGCCGGGTTCCCTGGCCGCAAGTTAGCCGCGAACAGGTGTTAGCACGCTCGCCACAGGCGATTGTCATTACAGGCGGACCGGACCAAATTCCTAAAATCAAACAATACTGGGGTGAACAGCTCAAAATTCCCGTTATTCCTCTCACGAGTGACTGGTTTGAACGTGCAAGCCCACGTATTATCCTCGCTGCACAACAGCTCTGTAATGCGCTTTCACAGGTAGATTAGCGCCAGACCTTTTCAGGTGCTCAGTGGGGATTGAACAATGCTCGTCTATTGGCTGGATATAGTCGGCACAGCGGTATTTGCCATCTCCGGCGTTTTGTTAGCCGGAAAATTGCGTATGGACCCTTTTGGTGTTCTGGTACTGGGCGTGGTTACCGCTGTAGGCGGCGGGACAATTCGCGACATGGCGCTGGATCACGGCCCGGTATTTTGGGTGAAAGATCCCACCGATCTGGTCGTTGCAATGGTCACCAGCATGCTGACCATCGTGCTGGTGCGCCAGCCAAGACGCTTACCAAAATGGATGTTGCCGGTGCTGGACGCCGTTGGTCTGGCGGTGTTTGTCGGCATTGGCGTGAATAAAGCCTTTAATGCGGAAGCCGGTCCGTTAATCGCGGTTTGTATGGGCGTCATTACTGGCGTTGGCGGCGGGATCATTCGTGATGTTCTGGCCCGCGAAATCCCCATGATTTTACGTACAGAAATCTACGCAACTGCCTGTATTATCGGCGGTATTGTCCACGCTACGGCTTATTACACATTTTCCGTACCACTGGAAACAGCCAGTATGATGGGCATGGTCGTGACGCTATTGATTCGGCTGGCGGCTATTCGTTGGCATCTTAAGCTACCGACGTTTGCGCTGGATGAGAATGGGCGTTGAAGAGAGAAGATGTGCCGGATAGTTTATCCGGCACATGAACAACAGATTAGATACTAAAGGAAGAACCGCAACCGCAGGTGCTTTTCGCGTTCGGGTTGGTCACGATGAAACGAGAACCTTCCAGACCTTCGGTATAATCAACGGAACCGCCGACCAGATATTGCAGGCTCATCGGATCAACCACCAGGCCAACGCCCTGTTTTTCGATGGTCATATCGCCTTCGTTCACCTGATCATCAAAGGTGAAACCATACTGGAAGCCGCTGCAACCGCCACCGGTGATATACACGCGTAATTTCAGATTCGGGTTATCTTCGTCAGCGATCAGGCTTTTAACTTTGTTGGCTGCTGCGTCGGTAAACTCCAGCGGCAGTGCTACGTCATCACTCATATTTTGCTCCAAACGACATCGGCAATTGGGCAAATTCTAACCCAATAATAATCGCCATTATCTAATACCCTGGTATTTCGTTCAAGTATTCTCGCTGGCTGATGCGGCCTTGCTTCGCGCCAGTTGCTCAGCTTCCTGTTTTGCCAGCGTGCGCGCAAGAATCGCCGAGTATAGCGGTTTCCCGCCGGTAAATTGCGCTAATAGTGTTGCGCCAAGGCCGGTAATAATCATTGGCAAAATGAGCTGGTAGTTATCGGTCATCTCCAGAACCAGAATGATCCCCGTTAACGGCGCGCGAATAGATGCCGCCAGTAATGCCCCCATTCCGGCAATAGCAAACGTCCCCGCCTCAAGGTGATATTGCGGAAACAGCTCAACGGCAACCATTCCGAAAGCGGTTCCCAGCACAGTACCCAGCGCCAGCATCGGGGCAAAAATACCGCCCGGCGCGCCGGAAGAGAAGCAGAGTAAGGTGGTAATGACCCGCGCGACGAAGATAAACACCAGCATTCCCATGCTGAAATTCCCCGCGGTAGCGATAGGAATCAGGTTAAAACCGCCGCCCGACGTTGCTGGTGCCACAAACCCCAGCAATCCACACAGACCGCCAATCGCACCGCCCATTAGCACCCATTTGGTAATATTGCCGCCGTGCACACGGTGCAGCAAATCCTGCATCCCCAGCACCCATTTATTAAAAATAGGGCCGAAAATGCCAAAAATAATACCGAGGATCAGATAAAGCCACAGCGTATTAAGCGGCGCATCAGAAAGTTTACCGACGTCAATCAACGCAACTTCATGATTAAAAATCCGGTACATAATGGTCGACATAATGACACCAATAAATACCGCTTTAATCGAAATTAACGTATAGCGAAACTGCGGACGCATCTCTTCGATAATAAACAAAATACCCGCCAGCGGCGCGTTAAAGGCCGCAGCCAGCCCCGCAGCAGCACCGGTTGCCAGCAGCGTATGGCGAGCTTCGTCACCTTTCAGGCGGAAAATATCAAGCACCATACGGCCAATGTTACCGCCGATCTGCACGGTTGGCCCTTCGCGCCCCAACACCATGCCTCCGCCGAGTGTCCCCAGCCCGCCAAAGAACTTCACCGGCAATACACGCCACCAGCGAACGGGACGTTGATCTTCCAGCGCCCCTTCAATTTCCGGGATCCCCGAACCACCTGCTTCCGGCGCGTATTTGCGCACCAAAAAGTAGCCAAACATCGCCAGCACCGCCGAACAGAGAAAAGCGACGGTTAACAGAAGCGGATAATTATCAGCAGTATGTACCAGCGCCCCCATACGTTGGTTCTGCAACCAGGCGACACCTTTGTCAAAAGCAACCGCTGCCAGCCCAACAAGCGTGCCGACGACTGCCGCCATAAACAAAATGGCTAACGGGGTTTTATCGCGCTCAAGAAGTTGGCGAATCAGTTGTCTGCGTCGCAGGCGCGCGGCCTGCGGTGTTTCTAAAGAGGGAGTATCAGTTTTCATCCAATGATCACTTATTGGTCATACAAATAAGATGACGGCATTTTACTCGCACGTTCCATGAAAATCCTTTGCAAAGCGTAATGTTTCAAATGCACAAAACTTTTATACTCTAAGAAATCAGGATTGCACCAGTACAAGCAGCCTGATGTTTGACGAGTATTTAACTTGTTATGAATAACATAGAATAGCAGCCATTCACTTTTTCTACGAATCAGGAACCCTCCATGAGTAAGTCTGAAAATCTTTACAGCGCAGCGCGCGAGCTGATCCCTGGCGGTGTGAACTCCCCTGTTCGCGCCTTTACTGGCGTGGGCGGCACTCCACTGTTTATCGAAAAAGCGGACGGCGCTTATCTGTACGATGTTGATGGCAAAGCCTATATCGATTATGTCGGTTCCTGGGGGCCGATGGTGCTGGGCCATAACCATCCGGCAATCCGCAATGCCGTGATTGAAGCCGCCGAGCGTGGTTTAAGCTTTGGTGCACCAACCGAAATGGAAGTGAAAATGGCGCAACTGGTGACCGAACTGGTCCCGACCATGGATATGGTGCGCATGGTGAACTCCGGCACTGAAGCGACCATGAGCGCCATCCGCCTGGCCCGTGGTTTTACCGGTCGCGACAAAATTATTAAATTTGAAGGGTGTTACCATGGTCACGCTGACTGCCTGCTGGTGAAAGCCGGTTCTGGCGCACTCACGTTAGGCCAGCCAAACTCGCCGGGCGTTCCGGCAGATTTCGCCAAACATACCTTAACCTGTACTTATAATGATCTGGCTTCTGTACGCGCCGCATTTGAGCAATACCCGCAAGAGATTGCCTGTATTATCGTCGAGCCGGTGGCAGGCAATATGAACTGTGTTCCGCCGCTGCCAGAGTTCCTGCCAGGTCTGCGCGCGCTGTGCGACGAATTTGGCGCGTTGCTGATCATCGATGAAGTGATGACCGGTTTCCGCGTAGCGCTAGCTGGCGCACAGGATTATTACGGCGTAGTGCCAGATTTAACCTGCCTCGGCAAAATCATCGGCGGTGGAATGCCGGTAGGCGCATTCGGTGGTCGTCGTGATGTAATGGATGCGCTGGCCCCGACGGGTCCGGTCTATCAGGCGGGTACGCTTTCCGGTAACCCGATTGCGATGGCAGCGGGTTTCGCCTGTCTGAATGAAGTCGCGCAGCCGGGCGTTCACGAAACGCTGGATGAGCTGACAACACGTCTGGCAGAAGGTCTGCTGGAAGCGGCAGAAGAAGCCGGAATTCCGCTGGTCGTTAACCACGTTGGCGGCATGTTCGGTATTTTCTTTACCGACGCCGAGTCCGTGACGTGCTATCAGGATGTGATGGCCTGTGACGTGGAACGCTTTAAGCGTTTCTTCCATATGATGCTGGACGAAGGTGTTTACCTGGCACCGTCAGCGTTTGAAGCGGGCTTTATGTCCGTGGCGCACAGCATGGAAGATATCAATAACACCATCGATGCTGCACGTCGGGTGTTTGCGAAGTTGTGATCCAGCATGGTTTGTCGGATGCGGCGTGAACGCCTTATCCGACCTACGATTCGGGGCCGTTTGTAGGCCCGATAAGACGCGCCAGCGTCGCATCGGGCATCCGTTGTCGCGTAAACGCTTTATCCGTCCAGGCGTACAGGGCCGTTATATGGAAAAATTAACGGCTCTGCTTTCTCAGCAAATAGATAAAATATGGCGCGCCGATAAAGGTCGACAGCAGCCCCGCCGGGATCTGGAACGGAAACAGCACCATCCGCCCACACCAGTCAGCGAACACCAGCAGTAAACCACCCACCAGCGCCGAAATTACGATGTGTGGCATCGTCCGTCGAAAACCCATCATCCGCGCAATATGCGGTGCCATTAAACCAACAAAACTCAACGGTCCAATAGTCATCGTCGCGGTCGCCGTCAGGCAAGCCGCTAACAGCAGCAGCGCAATTCGCGTCGGCGTCAGCGCCATTCCTACGGCTCGGGCGGTATCACCACCCAGCGGTAAAATGGTCAGCCAGCGGCGGCACAGCGGGGTAATCGCCAGCAAAATCACCATCACAATTCCGGTGCGCCAGACCTGCGCATCGGTCGCGTTGTAGGTCGAACCGGAAATCCAGGTCAGCACTTGCGCCATTCGCGGGTCACCACTTGCCTGCAACATCATCAAAAGCATGGTGAACGCGGTGCTTAACGCCATCCCCGCCAGTAACATACGGTGTGGGGAAAATCCACCGCGGCCGGCGGCGATCATAATGATCAACAGCGTCACCGCCGCGCCGAGACTGCCTGCAGGTAACAGCCAGCCAAAGGCATTACCCGGCACCAGAAACAGCATCAACACCACGCCAAACGCCGCGCCGGAGCTAATCCCCAGCACTTCCGGGCTTGCCATCGGGTTTCCGGTCAGTCGCTGAATAATACAGCCCGCCACCGCCAGCATGACGCCCGCAAACAGCGCCGCCATAATTCGCGGCCAGCGCCAGGGCATTAAATCCTCGAGCAACGCCCCGCTCGCCCACGTCCAGCCGTGCGCATCACGACCAAACGACAGCGCCACCACCACAGCCATCAACAGCAGCACGCCGCCCGCGAGGGCAAACGCCAGCACATGTTGGCGTTCAGCCGCGACACGATCGTTGACCTTCATATCCGGCGCGCTAATGCTGCGTAAACGCGGCAACAGCCACAGTAGCAGCGGCGCACCGATCAACGCAGTGACCGAACCGGTGGAAACTTCCATCCACACGCGAGTCAGCCAGAGGATGATTTGATCAGAAAGCCACAGAATTAACGCACCAATCAGCGACGCCAGCATCAACCGTGGCAACAAACGCCGCGCCCCCAGCATTTTTGCCAGCAGTGGCGCGAACAACCCGATAAAGCCGATAATCCCCACTGCGTTCACCAGCAGCGCACTGATGACTATCGCCAGCGACAGCGCCGCCAGACGCGCGAGCGACAAGGCCAGCCCGAGATTGCGCGCCACGCCATCATCAAGCCCCATCAGGGTTAACGGACGAAGTAGCAGTAACGTCAGCATCACGCCGCCCAGCAACTGCGGCCATAAACGCTCAACGCCGCCCCAGTCGGTTTGCGTCAGCGTTCCGGTGCTCCACAGGAACATGCTTTGCAACTGGTCATGATGGAAGATAACCAGTAACTGATTGATTGCCCCACAATAAAGGCTCACTACCAGCCCCGCGAGAATCAGCGTTACCGGCGACAGCCGTTTCCCCCACGCGACGCCAAAGACAATTAAGCCAACAACGCAAGCCCCAGCCAGCGCAGCAAACTGGCTCGCCATAGCACCTGGGATCGCCCAGAGCGTAGTGACGGTAATCCCCAGTTGCGCGCCTGTTGCAACGCCCAACGTCGTCGGTTCCGCCAGAGGGTTACGCAGCACTTGCTGAAACAGCACGCCCACCAGCCCCAGGCCCGCGCCCACCAGCAGCGAAATCGCCAGACGCGGCAACAAGCTGTAGTGAAAAATCATCTGCTCGATGACGTCAATATCCGGCGACCAGGCAGCCTGCGCCCACTGGCTACGCGGCAGCGCCTGCGAGAAGTTCATCCAGGTCAGCGCCGTAGCGGCAATCACCAGCAACGCCAGCAATAACGCCGGAAAAAGCGCAATTCGTTTACTCACGCTTTACCTCCGATGGCGTTATCCAGAACGCGCACAAAGTGCATTGCCGAGAGCGTCGCACCATAAAACCAGACTGCGGGTACGCGCTGAAAGCGTCCGGCGCGGACAAACGGCATGGCCTGCCACAGCGGGGTTGCCATTAGCGCGTCCATGTCTTTGCTGTTGTCGTGATCAAAACAGAGCACATCAACATCTTTATACGCCGCCAGACGATCGATGCTGACGGCGGTACTGCCCCAGAAGTTGGTTTCCCCTTGCCAGGCATTTGGGATGCCGTACTCATCAAGAATTTCCTGAAACAAGCTGTTTGGACCGAAAACCAGCATATGGCGCGGATCGATAAGCGTCGTCAGCAATAACGGGCGTTCACCACGCTTCACAAAGCGGGGTTTCATGCTGCGGATAAAGTCTTCATAGTGCGCTAAATGCGTTTCTGCTGCGCTTTGCAGGTTAAGTAAATCTGCCATTTCCGTCAGTGACTTACGCGCCATCGCCAGCGGCTGTTTGCCATCGCTGAAGTTAAATCCACGCCCCGGCGCAATACGAGCCAGCATTTCTGGTGAAGGGCCATATCCTGCCGACCAGACCA
Organism: Escherichia sp. AM3; assembly: GCF_032029835.1. Taxonomy (NCBI): domain Bacteria; kingdom Pseudomonadati; phylum Pseudomonadota; class Gammaproteobacteria; order Enterobacterales; family Enterobacteriaceae; genus Escherichia; species Escherichia sp. AM3. Next base: position 53,067 of record NZ_JAVUPQ010000004.1, read on the forward strand.
TAAACGATGGTTTCATTTCGGTCAGCAGTTCAAGGTTAGGTTCTGTGCGCAAACCGACGTCGATCACTGAGTCCGGCAATGGTGGTTCGCTGACCCACAGGCGATAGTTGATGGTATCCGCCACGCCGTAAGGCACGATGCCGAGCGCCAGCAGTAATTCCACCGGCAACCACTCCAGCGCCACAATACGATTGGGATCAATAGCCGCCGCGTGGGCGGTATTCATCTGCCATAACAACGGGGAAAGCGCCATCGCCGTTAACAGTCGACGGCGCGAAATAAGAGGTAAGCCGCTCATCAATAAACAAAACTCACAGGTGCAGCACCCGCCGGATGCGGCAAAATACCCATCGGGATGCCATAAATCATTTCGAGGGTTTCGCCGCGCATAATTTCCGCAGGCGTTCCCTGAGCAATCATTTCACCGCCGCGCAGGGCGACCAGATAATCACAGTAGCGTGCCGCCATATTGATATCGTGCAACACGGCAATGACCGTCAGGCCACGCTCCTGACTTAAACGGTGCACCAGCGACAGCACATCAACCTGGTGGGCGATATCCAGCGCCGAGGTCGGTTCGTCGAGCAACAGACAACGGCTATCCTGCGCCACCAGCATGGCGATCCACGCCCGCTGACGTTCGCCGCCAGAGAGACTATCGACCAGCCGATGCGCCAGCGGTTTTAAGCCAACCAGCGAGATAGCTTCCTCGACTTTTTCGCGATCTGCCGCCCCAAAGCGCCCCAGCGCGCCATGCCACGGGTAACGACCAATCGCCACCAGTTCACGCACGGTCATCCCTTCTGCCGGAGGAAGCTGCTGCGGCAAATAAGCCACTTTGCGGGCAAACGCTTTGCTGCTCCAGCTTTCCAGCGGTTGGGCATCAAGAAGAATCTCCCCTTCCGACGGCGGCTGATGACGGCCAAGCATTTTGAGCAGAGTGGATTTACCAGAACCGTTGTGACCAATCAGACCGGTCACTTTCCCGGCAGGAAAGGTTAACGACAGCGGATGCAAAAGCGTGCGCCCGGGCACACGAAAGGAGATATTACGCAGTGCAAAAGTGGTATCGGAATGATTCGTGTATTCCTGCATAACAGCCAACTTGTGAAATGGGCACGGAAATCCGTGCCCCAAAAGAGAAATTAGAAACGGAAGGTTGCGGTTGCAACGACCTGACGTTCTGCGCCCCAGAAGCAGCCATAAGTGTTAAAGCAGCTGGCGACGTATTCACGATCGAACAGGTTGTTAACATGCAGCGCCACGTTGGAGCCAGCCATGCCGACTCGCGCCAGATCATAACGTACTAACGCATCCACGACCGTATAACTTCCCACTTTAAAGGAGTTAGCCGGATCACCATAACTGGAGCCAGTATAACGACCACCGGTGCCCAGCGTCAGACCTGAAAGCGGACCGTCAAAGAAGGTGTAGTCAGCCCACAACGAAGCCATGTGTTTTGGCACCTGTGCAGGCGTATTGCCTTTATAGGTAGTATCGGTGGTGTATTCCGCATCGGTGTAAGTATAAGAACCGACTACGTTAACACTCGCCGACAGCGCCGCTTTCGCTTCGATTTCTACGCCACGAGCGCGGATCTCGCCACCTTCAACCGAGAAGAAGGAACCCTCAGGGTCCGCCATCAGGTTGTTTGTTTTAGTGAGATTATACACGGCACCAGTAACTACAATCGGACGATCTTCCGGTACATATTTCACGCCGACTTCATACTGCTTACCTTTAGACGGTGCGAAAATATTACCATCCTTCCCAACTTGCGAAGAAGGTTCAAACGATTCGCTATAGCTGAAGTAAGGTGTTACACCATTATCAAACAGGTAGTTAACACCACCACGCCAGGTAAACTGTTTGTCATCACGTTTATCGGTCGTCCCGGCAACGCGGTTAAGAGATTCTTGATCTGCCCAGTCATAACGACCGCCCAGGGTGACCAGCACTTTATCCCACTGCGCCTGATCCTGAACATAAACGCCCGTTTGTTTCTGCTTATTCAGAATGCGGTAAGGGCCGGAGTTTGCCGGATCTTTGGCATTGAAGTCGAAATCGGTATTCACCGGATTGTACAGATTGAGCAGTGGCACAGAGTCGTCGTAACCAAACCAGGCGTTGATGTCATTACGCATACGCATAAAGTCGACACCGGTCAGCAGGGTGTGGTCGATATCGCCAGTGGCAAACTTGCTCTGCAACTGGGTATCAACGGAGAAGTTTTGCAGCTTCTCATCATCAACGACGTATTTACGTGCCAGATAATGGCCTTTATCCGCTGGCGCTAATGCCGCACACTGTTTGCTGTAAGCATTCGCCGGATCGGAGCAGACGCCGTAACCATAAACGCTGTTTTGCGAGGTTTTGTTTTCAGCAAAGCGCAGGTTCTGACGCACAGTAAAGGTGTCGTTAAATTCGTGATCGAAGCTGTAGCCGACCATCTTCTCATTACGAGAATAGGTGTTGTTCTTCGCCCCTTCATTAAAGTCTGTCGGCAGACGCTTACCGTTCGGCAGCGGCTCAACGGTTCCCTCTTTCGGCAACCAGCCGTAATAACCGGTTTCCGGCTCGTTCTGGAAGTAAGAAAGGAAGGTGAAATTGGTTTTATCATCCGGACGCCAGGTGAACGCCGGTGCAATAGCATAACGCTGCTCTTCTGACCCTTTCTGCTGGGCATTGGCAGAACGCGCAAGACCGGTCAGGCGATAAGAGTAAACGCCGTCATCATCCAGCGCATCGCTAAAGTCAAAACCAGTCTGGAACAGGCTGTCAGTACCGGCTTTAAACTGAACTTCTTTGAGCGGTTCGGTGGTCGGACGCTTGCTGACCATATTCAACAGACCGCCAGGACTGCTTTTACCGTAAAGCACGGAAACCGGGCCACGCATAATTTCAGCGCGTTCCAGCATATACGGATCAATGACCGCATCGTTATAGAAGTTGCCCTGCAACTTCAGGCCATTCAGATAGTTATTCTGGCTTTGGCCTTCTGCCGCAAAACCGCGAATGATCAGGTGGTCATAGGTGTTGGATGCGCCACGCGTACCAACAGAGACACCCGGCGTGTAGCTAAGCGCTTCTTTTACCGACTTCGGCTGATGCAGCGCCATCTCTTCGGCGGTCACAACAGAAATAGACTGTGGCACTTTTTGAATCGGCGTATCGGTTTTAGTGCCGGTAGCTGACTGTCGCGCCGCAATAGTTGCAGCAGGCCCCCATGCGCTTTCTTGCGGCGCAGGTGCAGCGGTAACGGTGATAGTGTCTTCTTTCGGTTCAACCGCTGCCTGTGCATAAACAGACATGCCGCTAACCGCTGTGGCTACTACAACTGCGATTTTACGCAGTGAGTGTTTTGGCTGAGCAGTTTTGGAACGCGCCATTGGTATATCTCTGATGTAAAGTGAATGATAACGTAAACGAGAATGATTATTATAAAGATAAGATAATATTCGAAACGCTGGCGGGTTCGCAAGCGGTACGCAATCTGAGCGTTCCTGAAGGGTTAATAAACAACCAGATGAAAAGAAAGGGTTAATACTTTGGGTGGGATGTTATTTTACCGGATGGCAACTCGCCATCCGGTATTTCACGCTTAGACGTTAATTACTACCAAACATATCTTTAATCCAACCGGCTACACCGTCGCTGTCTTTCTGCTCTTGCTGAGCAGGTTGCTGTTGCGGCTGTTGCTGAGCAGGTTGCTGTTGCGGCTGTTGCTGCGGCTGAGAAGACTGATCAAACGGATTGCTTGACGGCTGCTGCTGCATCTCACTCTGCTGGCACAGCGATTGCGGATCGCTGGTCCAGACCGGCAAGACACGCATGCCACCGCTGCAAACAAAGTTGCCGTCGTAGTCCACGCCCATATCTGCAATATCTTCTGGCGGAACAAGATTCAGCGGTGTTGGCGTCTGGTTAGCCAGATAACGCTGATAAATCGACATTGCCCCGCTGGCTCCATACAGTTTGGTCGGCTGGTTGTTATCACGGCCTACCCAGGTGATGGTCACCGTGCTGCCGTCAATGCCCGCAAACCAGGTATCTACGTTATTGTTAGTAGTCCCTGTTTTCCCTGCCAGATGCAGGTTCGGGTATTTCGCCCCAAGCTGACGACCCGTACCGCGTTGTACAACCTGCTGCATGGTCCATAGTGTCAGATACGCCGCCTGCGCCGGAACAGCGCGTTCCGCCTGCGGGAAGCTCTGATACAGCACTTTGCCATCTTCCGCGATTACCGAACGCAGCGCAGAAAGCGGTGCACGGTTACCACCGCTGGCGATGGTCTGGAATGCCTGCGCCACTTCGATTGGCGTTAAGTTCAACGCCCCCAGCAGCATCGCCGGAACCGGATGCAGCTGATCTTTCGGCACGCCCAGTTTGATCCAGGTCTCCGTAACCGCAGGCAGCCCCAGTGCCATCCCCAGATTTACCGTCGGCACGTTCATCGAACGGGTCAACGCATCCACCAGCATCACTCTGCCACTTTCGCTATAACGACGATCATCGTTCTGCGGTGACCAGACCTGGCCATTCGGCTGACGCAGCGCGATTGGCGCATCCGCAATCCACGTGTTCAGGCGATAGATTTTCGGCTGGCTTAAGGCAGTCAGATAAGTCGCTGGTTTTGCAAGGGAACCAATCGAACGACGCGCCTGCATCGCACGGTTGTAGCCCGCAAACTGCGGCTCAGAACCTCCGACCATCGCACGAACTTCACCACTAAAGCGGTCGACGACCACAATCGCGGTTTCCAGATCGCTCAGCTTACGCTGTTTCTTCAGTGCCGGAATGCCTTCCACGGCGGCTTTTTCTGCCGCGTCCTGGGCCACCGAGTCAAAGGTAGTGAAGATCTTCACGCCGGACAGATCTTTTACCTTATCGCCTAATTTCGCCTGCAACTCCTGACGCACCAGTTGCATAAAGGCTGGCTGTGGAGAGATTACCCCACCGCGCGGCTGTACGCCCAGAGGACGCGCGCTGAGCATTTCATACAGTTCACCATCGATAATCTGCTGTTGTTGTAGCAAACGCAGCACCAGATTACGTCGCTCCAGCGCCAGTTTCGGGTTACGCCACGGGTTGTAGATGGACGCCCCTTTCACCATGCCAACTAACAGCGCCTGCTGGTCAAGGCTCAACTCTTCTACCGGGCGACCAAAGTAGTACAGGCTCGCCAGCGGGAAGCCACGAATTTCGTTGTCGCCGCTCTGACCGAGATACACCTCATTCATATACAGCTCAAGAATGCGATCTTTGCTGTAACGCGCATCCATGATCAACGCCATATAGGCTTCGTTCGCTTTACGCCAGTAAGAGCGCTCGCTGGAGAGGAACAGGTTTTTCACCAGCTGTTGCGTCAGCGTACTCGCACCCTGCACCGTGCGACCTGCGGTCAGGTTTGCCAGCACCGCACGTCCGATGGAGTAGAGGCTGATGCCGTCATGCTCGTAAAAATGACGGTCTTCTGTCGCCAGCAAAGTATCCACCAGCAAATCAGGGAAACCACTGCGCGGCACAAACAGACGTTGTTCACCGTTTGGCGAGGAGATCATGGTGATCAGGCGCGGATCAAGACGGAAGAAGCCGAACTGACGGTTGTTCTCCATATTGACGATGGTCGCCAGATGATCGCCATCAAAGGTCAAACGCGCACGCACCTGCCCTTCTTTGCTGTCCGGGAAATCAAACGGACGGCGGATCATCTCAATGCTGTTAGCCTGCACGGTAAATTCGCCAGGACGGGTCATTTTCGACACCTGACGATACTGGGTCGCCTCCAGCAGCTTCACCATCTCGTTCTTGCTGATGGTCATGTCTGGCTCAAGATTGACCATTCGGCCATAAACTGCCGCAGGCAGTTGCCAGACCTTGCCATCAATACGGCTACGAATTTTTTGATCGAGATAAACGCCGTAAATGGCGATCAGCACGGCAAAAACGATAGCCAGTTTTAGCAGTAGCCATAGCCAGCCGCGTTTGCCACGAGGCTTACGCCCTTTGCCTTTGCCCTTACCTTTGCGCGGCATCGGTTCTTCATCCTCATAGTCATCATAATCGTCGTAATCATCGTCATCTTCGTAACGACGACGGCTTACCTTTTGTTTGACCGGACGCGTCGGTTTCCCTTTGCGTCCAATTGGCTCGCGGTCATTCCCGGCCATGCTTTTTCTCCGCAATATTCAGGCGCAAAAGCCCGATTTTCTGTTCTTCTGTTACAAGACAGAAGAAGATATCTCTCAAAATTTGTGCTCGATCGGTCCCCTCTCCCTTGAGGGAGAGGGTTAGGGTGAGGGTGAACGTGCGCGCTGAGGGCCGCCCCCCCCCCCCCGCCCCCCGGGGGGGGGGGGAAACCCACCCTAGGAAGAATGTTTAGGGCGGGGCGGCCGGGGCGTGTTTGGCGGGCCCGCCCGGCCCCCCGCCCGCTGGGGGGTGGGGGTGGGGGGGGGGGCCCCCGTGCGCGCTGATGCCCTCACCCCGGCCCTCTCCCACAGGGAGAGGGAGAAAACCAACCTTACGAATACTTTTTCGTCCGTCGCGTCGGTGCAGTGTTTGCCGGGTCGTCCGGCCAGACATGTTTGGGATAACGCCCTTTCATCTCTTTTTGCACCTCACGGTACGCTCCTTTCCAGAAGGCGCTCAAATCTCGTGTGATTTGTAATGGCCTTTGGGCAGGGGAAAGCAACTCCAGCACCAGCGGCACGCGCCCCTGGGCGATCGTCGGATTGGTGGCCTCACCAAACATCTCCTGCATTCTCACCGCCAGCGCGGGCGGGTTATCTTCATGATAACGAATGGAGATCCGGCTTCCCGTCGGCACAGTGTAATGCGCAGGCAATTCACTATCCAGACGTTGCTGCATTCCCCAATCAAGTAATCCGCGTAGTGCCTGATAAATGTCGAGTGATTTCAGGCCGCGTAGTGAATGCACGCCGGTCATATGTGGCAGCAGCCACGTTTCCAGCGTCGCCAACAAACTTTCATTATCAACCGCAGGCCAGTCATATTCCGGCAACCACTTTGCGGCGCATAACAAACGCAAGCGTAGCTGTTCCGCTTCCGCCGTCCAGTTGAGCACGCTTAAACCTTTATCACGGATGCCATTAAGCATCGCCTGATGCAACTCGTCTTCTGACGGTTTCGCCAACGGCTGCACTTTCACCGTCAACTGACCGATTTGCAGCCGACGCCAGGCTTTCAGCGTACCTTGCGCGTCATCCCATTCCACGGTGTCAGATTGCTGCACCAGCTGCGGACAGCGTCGCACTAATTCATCAATATCGACCGGTAGCGCCAGTAAAATCCGCGCATCCGGCGAGGCGCTGCCCTGCAATAATAACGGTGCGATCAACCATTCGTGGCGGCTTAGCGCGTCGTCGGCATCGAGCATCGCTCCCATGCCGTTTGCCAGTTGATAGCGTCCATCTTGCCCACGGCGGCGAGCAATGCGATCGGCAAACGCCCCGGCAAGTAGCGGCGCGATAAGCGAACTGTCTGCCTCACCGCCGCGTACGTTTAAGCGTTTTAACAGTTGCTGACTACGTTGCTGCCAGGCTGGTTGATTGCGCGAAAACGCCACGCCCAGGTCACTATTGCCCATCCGTGGCGGCTCTTCGAGAATGGCGGCAATTTTTGCCGCGGTAGCAGCTTCGTCGTCGTTCTTCGCGCTAACCAGCATTGCCGCTAAACGCGGATCGTTACCCAGCGCTGCCATTTTTTGCCCTTGCGCACTAAGCCGTTCACCGTCCAGCGCCCCCAGCATCCGTAACAGGCGTTTCGCGGCCAGTAGATTCACCGTTGGCGGTTGATCCAGCCAGCTCATCTGCGTCGGATCGCTGCATCCCCATTGCAGTAATTCCATCAGCAAACCGGAAAGATCGCTTTGTAATATTTCCGGTTCACTTTGCGCCGCGGCGCGTTCTGCTTGTTCCTTGGCGATTAAATGCAGGCAGATACCCGGCTCCAGACGCCCGGCGCGCCCGGCACGCTGCGTCATGGATGCCTGGCTAACGCGTTGAGTAATCAGCCGCGTAAGCCCCGTGCGCGGATCAAAGCGCGCCACACGCTCCTGGGCACAATCCACCACCAGACGAATACCTTCGATGGTTAAACTGGTTTCAGCAATATTGGTCGCCAGCACCACTTTGCGCATCCCTTGCGGTGCCGGGAGGATCGCTTTTCGCTGATCGTTCAGCGACAACGCGCCATACAGCGGGCAGAGCAACACATCACTGCCGATGCGCGAAGCCAGTTGTTCCTGCACACGCTGAATTTCTCCGACGCCAGTTAAAAATAACAGTAATGATCCACTTTCCTGACGCAGCATTTCGGCGGTGGCAACCGCGACGGCTTCGTCAAAACGCTGATGCGCGGGCAGCGGTAAATAACGGCGTTCAACCGGAAACGAGCGCCCTTCTGAGATGACGACGGGCGCTTCTGGCAGCATTTGCTGCAAGCGGTCGTTGTCCAGCGTAGCCGACATAATCAGCAGTTTAAGGTCATCACGCAGACCTTGTTGCACATCGAGTAACAGCGCCAACGCCAAATCCGCCTGCAAGCTGCGCTCATGAAATTCATCAAGGATCACCAGTCCAACACCGCTCAGTTCCGGGTCACGCTGGATCATCCGCGTCAGCACGCCTTCGGTAACTACTTCCAGGCGGGTATTCGGCCCGACGCAGTTTTGCGCACGCATCCGGTAGCCAACGGTATCGCCTGGCTTTTCGTTAAGCAGCTCCGCCAGCCGTTGCGCGACGTTACGCGCCGCCAGACGACGCGGCTCCAGCAGGATAATTTTTCCGTTAATGCCGGGATGCGCCAGCAATTGCAGCGGCAGCCAGGTTGATTTCCCGGCCCCGGTCGGCGCACTTAATAATACCTGCGGCGCACAATCGAGAGCGGTAAGTAATTCAGGTAAGACGGCAGCAACGGGCAACGACGACACAAAACGCTCCAGAGGGTTAACATTCTTCGCGCCACATTGTAGCATCGCGGTAATTCATAACCGAGTGCCTCACATGTCTGAACCGCAACGTCTGTTCTTTGCTATCGACTTACCTGCAGAAATCCGCGAACAGATTATCCACTGGCGCGCCACACACTTCCCACCTGAGGCGGGACGTCCGGTCGCCGCCGATAATTTGCATCTGACTCTGGCATTTTTAGGCGACGTGAGCGCCGAGAAAGAGAAGGCGCTTTCTCTTTTAGCCGGACGGATTCGTCAATCTGGTTTCACACTCACGCTTGATGACGCCGGACAATGGCTGCGTTCGCGTGTGGTGTGGTTAGGGATGCGTCAGCCTCCACGCGGCTTAATCCAGCTGGCGAATATGCTCCGTTCACAGGCTGCCCGCAGCGGTTGTTTTCAAAGCAATCGTCCGTTTCATCCACATATTACCTTATTGCGCGACGCCAGCGAGGCGGTGACAATCCCGCCGCCAGGTTTTAACTGGTCATATGCGGTGACGGAGTTCACCCTTTACGCCTCCTCGTTTGCCCGTGGACGCACACGCTACACGCCGCTAAAACGCTGGGCGCTAACGCAATAACAAGGATTGTCGCAATGGAATTTTCTCCCCCTCTACAGCGCGCGACGCTAATTCAGCGTTACAAACGTTTTTTAGCCGATGTGATCACACCCGATGGTCGCGAATTAACGCTACACTGCCCGAATACGGGTGCGATGACCGGTTGTGCAACGCCTGGCGATACCGTCTGGTATTCGACTTCAGACAACACCAAACGGAAATACCCACACACCTGGGAATTAACTCAAAGCCAGAGCGGCGCATTTATTTGCGTCAACACGCTTTGGGCTAACAGGTTGACGAAAGAGGCTATCCTTAATGAATCAATTTCAGAACTGTCAGGCTATAGCTCGCTGAAAAGCGAAGTAAAATACGGCGCAGAACGCAGCCGTATTGACTTTATGTTGCAGGCGGATTCGCGTCCAGACTGCTATATTGAAGTGAAATCGGTTACGTTAGCGGAGAACGAACAGGGATATTTTCCCGATGCGGTCACTGAACGAGGTCAGAAACACCTTCGGGAGTTGATGAGCGTAGCGGCTGAAGGCCAGCGTGCGGTTATCTTTTTCGCCGTGCTGCATTCAGCCATTACACGGTTTTCACCCGCGCGCCACATCGATGAGAAATACGCGCAACTATTGTCAGAAGCTCAACAGAGGGGGGTAGAAATTCTGGCTTACAAAGCGGAAATTTCTGCTGAAGGCATGGCTCTTAAAAAATCACTGCCGGTTACATTGTAGTAAAGTAAGTAACTGGTTAATTTACATTCTGGTCGCGTGCGCAAATACGCTTTTCCTCACACAGTTGTCAAGTGTTACGTTTAGATAATTGCTATCCGGAAAAGCATCTGCTATTTATAGCGGCCTCATTTTTCCCCCGAACATGGGGATCGATAGTGCGTGTTAAGGAGAAGCAACATGCAAGAAGGGCAAAACCGTAAAACATCGTCCCTGAGTATTCTCGCCATCGCTGGGGTGGAACCATATCAGGAGAAGCCGGGCGAAGAGTATATGAATGAAGCCCAGCTGGCGCACTTCCGTCGTATTCTGGAAGCATGGCGTAATCAACTCAGGGATGAAGTCGATCGCACCGTTACACATATGCAGGATGAAGCAGCCAACTTCCCGGACCCGGTAGACCGTGCAGCCCAGGAAGAAGAGTTCAGCCTCGAACTGCGTAACCGCGATCGCGAGCGTAAGCTGATCAAAAAGATCGAGAAGACGCTGAAAAAAGTGGAAGACGAAGATTTCGGCTACTGCGAATCCTGCGGTGTTGAAATTGGTATTCGCCGTCTGGAAGCGCGCCCGACAGCCGATCTGTGCATCGACTGCAAAACGCTGGCTGAAATTCGCGAAAAACAGATGGCTGGCTAATTACAGCCGTTCCATCACGTTTACCACAGGCGGGAAATGCTCCCGCCTTATTTTTTGTTCAAAGAGATGACAGACACACACTATATTGGCCGCTTCGCCCCCTCTCCTTCCGGCGAGCTTCATTTTGGTTCTCTGATTGCTGCGCTTGGCAGCTATTTGCAGGCTCGCGCCCGGCAAGGTCGCTGGCTGGTACGTATAGAAGATATCGACCCGCCTCGTGAAGTTCCCGGTGCCGCAGAAACTATCCTGCGCCAGCTGGAACATTACGGTCTGCACTGGGACGGCGATGTTCTCTGGCAATCGCAACGTCACGACGCCTATCGTGAAGCACTCGCCTGGTTACATGAGCAAGGGCTAAGTTATTACTGCACCTGCACGCGTGCGCGTATTCAAAGCATTGGCGGTATTTACGACGGTCATTGCCGGGTGTTGCATCATGGACCAGACAACGCCGCAGTGCGTATCCGCCAGCAGCATCCGGTCACGCAATTTACTGACCAGCTGCGCGGCATTATTCACGCCGACGAAAAACTGGCACGGGAAGATTTTATTATTCATCGCCGTGATGGTTTGTTTGCCTATAACCTGGCGGTGGTGGTGGATGATCACTTCCAGGGCGTGAGCGAAATTGTCCGCGGGGCAGATTTGATCGAACCGACAGTGCGGCAAATCTCGCTGTACCAGCTTTTTGGCTGGAAAGTGCCAGATTACATTCATCTGCCGCTGGCGCTTAATCCACAAGGCGCTAAACTTTCCAAGCAGAATCATGCGCCTGCGTTGCCGAAAAGCGATCCACGCCCGGTACTAATCGCGGCACTTCAATTTCTGGGTCAGCAGGCAGAAGCACACTGGCAGGATTTCAGCGTCGAGCAAATCCTCCAGTCAGCCGTCAAAAACTGGCGGCTTACCGCCGTGCCTGAGTCAGCAATTGTAAATTCAACATTCTCAAATGCGTCATGCTGAGCTATGATTAGCCGCTATTTTTTTGTCCTGAATGATGTTTGACACTACCGAGGTGTACTATTTTTACCCGAGTCGCTAATTTTTGCCGCAAGGTGCTAAGCCGCGAGGAAAGCGAGGCTGAACAGGCAGTCGCCCGTCCACAGGTGACGGTGATCCCGCGTGAGCAGCATGCTATTTCCCGCAAAGATATCAGTGAAAATGCCCTGAAGGTAATGTACAGGCTCAATAAAGCGGGATACGAAGCCTGGCTGGTTGGCGGCGGCGTGCGCGACCTGTTACTTGGCAAAAAGCCGAAAGACTTTGACGTAACCACTAACGCCACGCCTGAGCAGGTGCGCAAACTGTTCCGTAACTGCCGCCTTGTGGGTCGCCGTTTCCGTCTGGCTCATGTGATGTTTGGCCCGGAGATTATCGAAGTTGCGACCTTCCGTGGACACCACGAAGGTAACATCAGCGACCGCACGACCTCCCAACGCGGGCAAAACGGCATGTTGCTGCGCGACAACATTTTCGGCTCCATCGAAGAAGACGCCCAGCGCCGCGATTTCACTATCAACAGCCTGTATTACAGCGTAGCGGATTTTACCGTCCGTGATTACGTTGGCGGCATGAAGGATCTGAAGGACGGCGTTATCCGTCTGATTGGTAACCCGGAAACGCGCTACCGTGAAGATCCGGTACGTATGCTGCGCGCGGTACGTTTTGCCGCCAAATTGGGTATGCGCATCAGCCCGGAAACCGCAGAACCGATCCCTCGCCTCGCTACCCTGCTGAACGATATCCCACCGGCACGCCTGTTTGAAGAATCGCTTAAACTGCTACAAGCGGGCTACGGTTACGAAACCTATAAGCTGTTGTGTGAATATCATCTGTTCCAGCCGCTGTTCCCGACCATTACCCGCTACTTCACGGAAAATGGCGACAGCCCGATGGAGCGGATCATTGAACAGGTGCTGAAGAATACCGATACGCGTATCCATAACGATATGCGCGTGAACCCGGCGTTCCTGTTTGCCGCCATGTTCTGGTACCCACTGCTGGAGACGGCACAGAAGATCGCCCAGGAAAGCGGCCTGACCTATCACGACGCTTTCGCGCTGGCGATGAACGACGTGCTGGACGAAGCCTGCCGTTCACTGGCAATCCCGAAACGTCTGACGACGTTAACCCGCGATATCTGGCAGTTGCAGTTGCGTATGTCCCGTCGTCAGGGTAAACGCGCATGGAAACTGCTGGAGCATCCTAAGTTCCGTGCGGCTTATGACCTGTTGGCCTTGCGAGCTGAAGTTGAACGTAACGCTGAACTGCAGCGTCTGGTGAAATGGTGGGGTGAGTTCCAGGTTTCCGCGCCACCAGACCAAAAAGGGATGCTCAACGAGCTGGATGAAGAACCGTCACCGCGTCGTCGTACTCGTCGTCCACGCAAACGCGCACCACGTCGTGAGGGTACCGCATGACAGTGGCGTATATTGCCATAGGCAGCAATCTGGCCTCTCCGCTGGAGCAGGTCAATGCTGCCCTGAAAGCATTAGGCGATATCCCTGAAAGCCACATTCTTACCGTTTCTTCGTTTTACCGCACCCCACCGCTGGGGCCGCAAGATCAACCCGATTACTTAAACGCAGCCGTGGCGCTGGAAACCTCTCTTGCACCTGAAGAGCTACTCAATCACACACAGCGTATTGAATTGCAGCAAGGTCGCGTCCGCAAAGCTGAACGCTGGGGACCACGCACGCTGGATCTCGACATCATGCTGTTTGGTAATGAAGTGATAAATACTGAACGCCTGACCGTTCCGCACTACGATATGAAGAATCGTGGATTTATGCTGTGGCCGCTGTTTGAGATCGCGCCGGAGTTGGTGTTTCCTGATGGGGAGATGTTGCAAAATAGACTTACTATCCTGAATACTTCACAACCTGTAATCTGGTAATTTCAATTATTTATATTTGCAAGTCAGGTCAAAAGGTTATTGATGATAGAAGGTATACCGCCCTCTTTAAAATAAAATTATTTCTTATAATAATCATAATTTTGAATTTCCTCACTTTAAATATTCTAAAATCATTTTTTAAATTATCTAACTTGACACCCATAATCATAAATAAAACAAATAAATTCACTGATATTCACTAAAAAATAGACTATACACAAAAAAATCCATAAACCAAATAAATATATTCAGCCAAGTGATATTTATCAAATACTTACATAATAATCACATATTCAGTAATATACGCCAGCTATATTAACTAATAACTTTTTTGTAAGGACACATGTAATGAAAAAAACATTACTCGCCGCCGCACTGGTGATGGTTTCTGGTTCCGCTTTGGCTGTAGATGGTGGTCATATTGATTTTAACGGTCTGGTTCAGTCTGGTACTTGTAAAGTCGGCGTGGTAGACGCGGGTATGCACGGCATTACTACCGATGGCGTAGTAACACTGGATACCGCAAATGTTACTGATAACTTTGCGGAAGTTAACGCGACTGCAGTTGGTTTGTTGCCAAAAGAATTTATGATTTCTGTAAATTGTGAACCTGGTAAGACAGAAGCCTCTTTAACTATGGGTTCCGCAAGCTACGCAAACACTAGTGGTACTTTGAATAACAATATGAACATCACTGTAAATGGCATTCAGCCAGCAGAGAATGTGAATATTGCAGTTCATAACATGACCAACAAATCTGGCGCAGCTGAGATTAAACAGGTACACATGAACAACTCTGCAGAAAAACATCTGCTGACTTTGGATGCTAATGGCGACGGTCAATATGTGTTTAATGCCTCCTATGTAAAAGCACCGAACAGCCAGGATGTGACTTCTGGTCACGTTACCACTAACGCACTGTACACCATTACTTATAACTAATGGTGCAATAAGCATAAGGTTTGCCTGCGGGCAAACCTTATTTTTCCGTTTTCACATAATTACACAATAGCATGGAGTGCTTATGTTTCCCATTATAAAAAAAACCGTCAGCGCGTTATTTATTAGTACGTTGTTAACCAGTGCACCTGCATTCGCCGATATCATAATTTCCGGCACTCGTATCATATATAATGCAGATAAAAAAGATGTTAACGTCCGTCTGGAAAACAAAGGCAATCGGCCCTTGCTAATTCAAAACTGGTTGGATACAGGTGATGACAATGCGGATCCCAGCCAGATCAAAGTTCCGTTTACTTCTACGCCGCCTGTATCTCGCATTGAATCTAAACGTGGGCAAACGGTAAAGGTGATGTTTACTGGAACAACACAACTTCCTGCGGACCGGGAAAGTGTTTTCTGGTTTAACGTGCTGGAAGTCCCGCCCAAGCCGAAAGATGCCGAATCAGACAAAAACTTATTACAACTGGCTTTCCGTACCCGTATCAAACTTTTTTATCGCCCAAGTGGATTAAAAGGTGAACCCGCTGAAGCACCAGCCAAACTGACGTGGAAGTTAAATAATGCGCAGCTTCAGGTAAACAACCCAACCCCTTACTACGTTTCATTCAATGACGTCGCAATTGAAAGCGGCGGTAAGAGCTACAAAGTCGACTCCAGCATGGTTGCGCCTTTTGGTCAGGTTAGTTTTGCCGTGACAGATATAGCGAGCAGTGTGTCTTCAGGAAAAGTTATTTACAAAGCCATTAATGATTATGGTGGCAATATTGATGGCTCCACATCGCTTTAATCACTAAACGGATTAACTTTAAATCGCCAGGAACGCAACCTTGTATACGTTAACTCATCAGAAAAGCCGTCTACCAAAAACAACACTTCTGGCTGCATGTTGTGCTTTTTTTTATAGCAGTAACGGCGCGGCAACAGAAAGCGTGGAATATGACAGTTCCTTTTTGATGGGTACTGGGGCATCGAGCATCGATGTCAAACGTTATTCACAGGGTAACCCAACGCCTCCTGGCGTTTATAACGTCCGTGTGTTTATCAACCAACAATCCGTTGCCAGTTTAGAACTTCCTTTTGTTGATATAGGGGAAAACAGCGCCGCGGCCTGTATAACACTTAAGAATCTGGCACAACTGCATATTAAGCAGCCAGAATACCCAATTACACTGCTTGCCAGAGAAGGCGAAGAAGGCGATTGCCTGGACATCAAAAAATCGATCGAGCAAGCGGAAGTCAGCTATGACGGCAGTGAGCAGCATTTGGAAATCTCGGTTCCGCAGGCTTACGTCTATAAAACATATGGCGGTTATGTTGACCCCTCACTTTGGGAGTCGGGTATTAATGCCGCCATGCTTTCTTACTCATTAAACGCCTACCACTCCGACTCTAAAAATGGCAACCGGGACAGTATATACGGAGCCTTCAATACCGGTCTGAATTTAGGAGCCTGGCACCTGCGTGCGCGCGGCAACTATAACTGGTCACAAGATAACGGTAACAGTTTTGACTTTCAGGATCGTTACTTACAGCGTGACATCCCGGCAATACGCTCACAAGTGATCGTGGGTGATGCCTATACCACCGGTGAAACCTTCGACTCAGTCAATGTACGTGGTATGCGTCTTTATAGTGATAGCCGTATGCTACCATCCGCACTGGCCAGCTATGCGCCAATCATTCGTGGCGTAGCAAATTCTAACGCCAAAGTGACAGTGACCCAGAACGGTTACAAAATCTATGAGTCCACCGTTCCACCGGGTGAATTCGTGATTGACGATCTCAGTCCTTCAGGGTTTGGTAGCGAATTGGTCATTACTATTGAAGAAGCAGATGGTTCTAAACGCTCATTTACCCAACCTTTCTCTTCTGTCGTGCAGTTGCAGCGCCCTGGCGTTGGCCGTTGGGATATTAGTGCCGGACAAATTATCGATGACAGCTTGCGTCATGAACCCAATATGGCACAGGCCTCTTTTTACTACGGTTTCAATAATTTATTCACCGGTTATACCGGAGTCCAAATTACAGATAACGACTATATGTCTGGCCTTTTGGGGCTAGGGATCAATACCAGTATTGGTGCCTTTGCGGTAGATATTACACATGCCCGTACCGAAATTCCTGACGATAAAACATATCAGGGGCAAAGTTATCGTATAACCTGGAACAAATTAATCGAAGCTACAAGCACCTCATTTAACCTTGCTGCCTATCGTTATTCCACTGAGGATTACCTTGGTCTGCATGATGCGTTAGCCCTCATTGACGACGCCAATCATCTGTCAGTCAACGACGACAAAGACACGATCCGTACCTATTCACGCATGAAAAACCAATTTACCGTTAGTGTAAATCAGCCGTTGAGTTTTGCTTATGAGGATTACGGTTCACTCTTTTTATCTGGCAGCTGGACAAACTACTGGGCTGGTAACAATAACCGAACTGAATACAATGTTGGTTACAGTAAAAGTGTCTCCTGGGGGAATTTCAGCGTCAACTTGCAACGTAGCTGGAATGAGGACGGCAATAAAGATGATGCGATGTATTTGAACGTTAGCGTTCCGCTGGAAAATATTTTCGGCGGTAAACGTAAATCCTCAGGGTTCCGTAACCTAAGCACTCAATTCAATACTGATTTCAACGGTTCGCATCAATTAAACGTCAGTAGTTCGGGTAACAGCGAAGATAATCTCATCGGTTACAGTGTGAATACGGGTTATAACCTTGATAAAGAATCTGAAAATGTCGCTTCCGTTGGTGGATATCTTAGCTATGACTCCACATGGGGAGGTTTTTCCGCTTCTGCTTCTGCTAGCACCGATAACAGACAACAATACTCTGTCTCTACCGATGGTGGTTTTGTACTTCACAGTGGCGGCCTGACCTTTACCAATAACAGTTTCGGTAGCAATGACACTTTAGTCGTCATTAAAGCACCCGGAGCGAAGGGGGCACGAGTCAATAACGGTACTGATGAAATCGATCGCTGGGGTTATGCCGTTTCCTCATCCTTAAGTCCATACCGTGAAAACCGGGTGGGATTAAATATTGAAACATTGGAAAACGATGTCGAACTGAAAAGTACTAGTGCCACCACTGTACCTCGTAGTGGTTCCATTATTCTTGCCAGTTTTGAAACTGACCAGGGGCGTTCTGCAGTTCTGAATATCAGCACCAGTAACGGTAAACCTATTCCTTTTGCCGCTGAAGTTTATCAGGATGAAATTATGATCGGCAGTATGGGTCAGGGTGGTCAGGCATTTGTACGCGGTATTAATGACAGCGGAGAGTTAATTATCCGCTGGTTCGAAGACAGTCGAACAATAAATTGCAAATTGCATTATCAACTTCCTGCACAGCCAGAAACACTTGGAAGTACAAACACCTTATTATTAAACAACCTTACCTGTAAGTTGGTTAACCACTAAAATGGAACATTCTATGAAAAGGATCATAATAATATCTACGCTAGTTGGCCTTGGGTTACCCACAACTGGCTCAGCGACAAATATTAATGTCGATTTTACCGCACAATTGCTGGCGACTACTTGTACAATAACGATTAAAGAAGATGGAGGCCCCGCGGTTAATAATACGGGCGGTGATGATTATAGTATGACTATCCCAACGGTTGGGCTGGATAAAATTGCCAATGCTCATGCTGATGCTCAAGCCAATTTTCAATTGGTGGCCAAAGATTGTAGTGAGGGTTATTCGAAAATTATCACTAAACTTTCTGGAGCAACCATTTCCGGTAACTTGATTAAAAACGAAGCGACGGACACTCCTGTAGCAACCAATATTGGTATGGGCATCAAGCGCCGGGATGCAGCTGATGCTTCGTTTATTACGCCTAATAATAGTGCAAGTGTTGAGTGGACTACGGAAGATAAAACTAATGGAATGAAGTTAACCGTTGCCCTGCGCGAAACTACAGCAGGGACAGGAAATATCGGTAATTTCCGTGCGAAAGCCACCTTTAACTTCACCTACGAATGACAGGAACAGCGACCA
Source organism: Escherichia sp. AM3 (assembly GCF_032029835.1). Classification (NCBI taxonomy): domain Bacteria; kingdom Pseudomonadati; phylum Pseudomonadota; class Gammaproteobacteria; order Enterobacterales; family Enterobacteriaceae; genus Escherichia; species Escherichia sp. AM3. The sequence goes on from NZ_JAVUPQ010000004.1 coordinate 71,846, forward strand.
TGAAATTAAAAGCAATAGCAATACTGATTGTTACTGGTGGAATGATTAGCCATAGTGCCCTGGCAGGAACAACGTCTGCAACCTTAACGGTAGACAGCATTGTCACAATGGGTACTTGTACTGCTCAATTACTGGACTCCAATGATAAAGAAATCTCACAAGTTGCGATTGGTGACGTTTATATTTCTGAACTAAGAAATGAAACCAATAAAAAAGCCTTTAAAATCCGTTTTAGTGGTTGTGCCGGACTTCCGCAAAAAAAAGCACTGGTAAAATTAACTCCCAGAGGAATAGGTTGCGGTGGTTATAATGCTAACTCAGCCGGTTTTGCAAATGCAAAGAATGGTGCGGGCGCAGCAGGAAGAGTTGCAGTTGAAGTATGGACTACCAAAAATGCAGAAATTGAAGCTGGCAGTGAAATTTTTAATTGTTTTAGCCCCGCAGATAAAACGGTTAACCTTTCTTCCGTCACTGCGACGCAACATTTCGATTATGATTTAAGTGCTAAGATGGTTGTTGCTGAAGGCAGACAGTTGAGTGATGTCACACCGGGTGAGTTTCTTTCTCCAGCTACCTTTACAATCTCTTATCAGTAACAACAGATAAGGAAATTATAATGCTTTTCCAGGAACATAATTTCGCACTTTTTTTCGGGCTGGTAACAGCCCTCTGCTCTCCTGTTAGCCTGGCTAATAAAGATGTAGATCTTACTGCGAACATTGTGTCAAGCACATGTCAGATCGAAATAAATAATAATGGTGTAGTTGATCTCGGCACCGTGACACTGGACTATTTTTCTAACAATATAACCCCAGATACGGATTACGCTGGCGGTAAGAATTTTACTGTCAACGTCGTTTCTTGTGATAATTTGCAAACCACACAATCGCAGATTAAATTCGATTTTCAACCACAAACTGGATCTCTTGCCCAAGCAAATCAACAAGTTTTCAGTAACCAATACGAGTTACAATCTATCGGAGCTAAAAATGTTGGGGTTGTTATTTTTTCAGCACAGCCCCATGCACAAAAATTTAACGTTCGGGGGACGGACGGAGCATCAAAAGCCATTTATGCCTTACCCTCTAATCAAGTGGTTCCGTCAACGTGGACATTCTATGCCCGAATGCAAAAAGTCAATAACGCTCTTGCACCTGTTGCTGGCATTGTGAGAAGTCAGGTTATAGTTAACGTTTATTACGAATAATAAGGATTACTATGCAAGGGAAAGTCAAAAAAATTTTGCTTCATATATACAGTGCAGTGCTATTATTTTTGGCATCGTCATGGTATGTTTTTGCTGGCACGGGTTCTGAATGCTATATAGAAAGCAGTTCGGCCGGGAGTTATACCATTTTCATTAATACCCCTCCCTATAGTGTAGCGACACAGCAGGTCACTACTCCTTACGAAATATCTGATGCAGCCACAGATGTACCAATTGTACTTCGGGGTGATGGAATTGCATGTAAAGCCATACCAAATGGCGATGAGAGTATACATTTTCTTAATACCGCTGATGCCAATCTAATATCAACATATACTTCAGCACGAGGTTCTACATTATTAAAAACCACCGTTCCGGGTATTGCTTATACTGTTGAATTAATTTGTGATACCTGTCCTGAAGTAGTCGACTTACGCATTCCACCAGCTGGCGACGATAACTTCACCCCCAACTCCGATATCTGGTGGGTGTGGGGCGAAACAGATGAAAAATGGAAGTTACGTTTTCGCTTTTTCTATACTCCGGAGTTTAAACCTAAAAATGGTGTTACCAGTGGAACGTTATTACCGGGAAAAATTGCTTCCTGGTATATTGGTATCAACACCCAACCATGGATCAACTTTTACGTTGATGCAGATACATTTAAATTTACCGTGGATCAACCTACATGTAGTACCATTGCTCTGGATTCAACCAGCCAAAATATCAGCGGTAATAAAATAAACTTGGGAGACTATTATGTTTCCCAGGTTAAGCAGGAAATCACCCAAGTAGTTCCATTTACTATTCGGGGCGATTACTGTTACGCAAGCAAAATTACAGTGAAGTTGAAAGCCACAACTGAGGCACCAAATAAAAAATTAATTGGAAAATCATCCGGCTCAGCAACCGGTGTTGGTGTAAAAGTCTACTCAACTGCGAACAACAGTGAGGTTCAGCTAAACGCAGACAACAGCAACGAGATTATATTTAACTACGCTAACTGGTCAAACAACCTTCTTTATTTTCCGTTTACGGCGCAACTGGTTAAAGATGGAAGTAATGGCACAATTAGCCCTGGGGATTTTACCGGTAATGCGACATTCTCTTTTTCCTATGAATAAGTAAGTCTCACCCCAACTCAACGCACCAGATTCAAACTCTGGTGCGAAACTTTCTTCACACTAAAAACCATTGCCCCCCTGATTTCGACTGTTAGAATGCAATCAGATCTGACTTTAGCTATCAGGATACGTTATGAAACCAACCACCATCTCCTTACTGCAGAAGTACAAACAGGAAAAAAAACGTTTCGCGACCATCACCGCTTATGACTATAGCTTCGCCAAACTCTTTGCTGATGAAGGACTTAACGTCATGCTGGTAGGCGATTCGCTGGGCATGACGGTTCAGGGACACGACTCCACCCTGCCAGTTACCGTTGCCGATATCGCCTACCACACTGCCGCCGTACGTCGCGGCGCACCAAACTGCCTGCTGTTGGCTGACCTGCCGTTTATGGCGTATGCCACACCGGAACAAGCCTTTGAAAACGCCGCAACGGTTATGCGTGCCGGTGCCAACATGGTCAAAATTGAAGGCGGTGAGTGGCTGGTAGAAACCGTACAAATGCTGACCGAACGTGCCGTTCCTGTATGTGGTCACTTAGGTTTAACCCCACAGTCAGTGAATATTTTCGGTGGCTACAAAGTACAGGGGCGCGGCGATGAAGCGGGTGATCAACTGCTCAGCGATGCATTAGCCTTAGAAGCCGCTGGGGCACAGTTGCTGGTGCTGGAATGCGTGCCGGTTGAACTGGCAAAACGTATTACCGAAGCACTGGCGATCCCGGTTATTGGCATTGGAGCAGGCAACGTCACTGACGGGCAGATCCTCGTGATGCACGACGCCTTTGGTATTACCGGCGGTCACATTCCTAAATTCGCTAAAAATTTCCTCGCCGAAACGGGCGACATCCGCGCGGCTGTGCGGCAGTATATGGCTGAAGTGGAGTCCGGCGTTTATCCGGGCGAAGAACACAGTTTCCATTAAGGAGTCACGTTGTGTTAATTATCGAAACCCTGCCGCTGCTGCGTCAGCAAATTCGCCGCCTGCGTATGGAAGGCAAGCGCGTGGCGCTGGTGCCTACCATGGGTAACCTGCACGATGGCCATATGAAGCTGGTCGACGAAGCCAAAGCCCGCGCCGATGTGGTCGTCGTCAGTATTTTCGTTAACCCGATGCAGTTCGACCGCCCGGAAGATCTGGCTCGTTATCCACGCACCTTGCAGGAGGACTGCGAAAAGCTAAACAAACGTAAAGTGGATTTAGTTTTCGCCCCTTCGGTAAAAGAGATCTACCCGAACGGTACTGAAACCCACACTTACGTTGACGTTCCTGGCCTTTCGACCATGCTGGAAGGTGCCAGCCGTCCGGGACATTTTCGCGGCGTTTCGACTATTGTCAGCAAGCTGTTCAACCTGGTCCAGCCGGACATCGCCTGCTTCGGTGAAAAAGATTTTCAGCAACTGGCGCTGATCCGCAAAATGGTTGCTGATATGGGCTTTGATATTGAGATTGTCGGTGTGCCAATTATGCGCGCCAAAGACGGTCTGGCGCTGAGTTCCCGTAACGGTTATCTGACGGCGGAACAACGCAAAATTGCGCCCGGTCTGTACAAAGTTTTAAGTTCGATTGCCGACAAATTGCAGGTTGGCGAACGGGATCTCGATGAAATTATTACTATTGCCGGGCAAGAACTGAATGAAAAAGGCTTCCGCGCCGATGATATTCAGATTCGCGATGCCGACACGTTGCTGGAAGTTTCTGAAACCAGCAAACGGGCAGTAATTCTGGTAGCCGCCTGGCTTGGCGATGCTCGCCTGATCGACAACAAAATGGTCGAGCTGGCGTAATACTTAACTGGCGCTACGGCTGATGGCGCCAGTTATTAATTTACCCCACGTCATCTGTCATAACACAGGTAACTTAAATAAGGTTAATTACCTTATCAATCTCAGCAAGAGGTAAATTTGCCATCTCTGCAACGTCTTCCCGAGACATTCCTTTACTCAGAAGACGCTGGGCGAATTCCTGACTTACTTCCTGTCTTCCCTGCTGAATCCCCTTCTCAATCCCTTTCTCTTCAAACCACTGCGCCAGCGTCATCATAGACTCCCCTCCCGTTTCCCTGTCTCTCAACACACCGTAAAACAAATCCGCTTGTTCAGTATGACCGCGTTGCAGCATATAGTTTTGCATGGCAACTAACTGACTTCCGCTAGTGTACCCTTCGTCGATCAGCGTGACCAGTTGCTCAAGCAATAACATTAAGTCGCGCTGGCGAATATGTTTTTGCAGTAGTTCGAGAATCGCAATCCGCCGATGTTGCATGATTTCGTCATCCGGTGTGATGGTGATATCCACCAGCGGGAAAGGACTGTTATAGACGCGTCGCGCCAGCTCCGGCGAGTAAAACATATCAAACCAGCACATTGATAGCGGATAAGGTGTGGCCTCGCCCTGATAAAACAGTATCGGCACCACCAGCGGCAGCTTATCGTGGTCAGCCTCCAGATGCCGGTGCATGGCGGCTATAGAATAACGCATCATGCGAAAGGCCATTTTCTTATCCGGCTTGCTTTGGTGTTCAATCACAACATGCAGATAACCGGGATTGCCCTGCATTTGCACGGAATAGAGCACGTCCGTGCTGTGTCCTTTCAGGCTCTCTTCAATGAAACTCCCCGACTCTAAATGAAGCGTGTTGAGGTCACAAAGTTCGCGTAATTCCACTGGCAAATGTATCTCCAGAAAGTCGCGAGCCGTCTCCGCATGCATTAAAAATTGTTTAAATACCGCGTCATGCGGTGTGGTACTCGGTGCATCCATCTTCCCTGTCTTCCGTGTGGCTTTGCGTGAAGGCAGTATCCAGTCAAGGCGCGCTATCGTCAGCCACCTCTTTATTGTTTACCGAGCAGCGTTCAGAGAAATATCAATTCGTTACAGGCGATACATGGCACGCTTCGGCGCGGTACGCAAACTGCTGACGCAAATGCCGTCAGATGAGTAGACACTAAACAAAAATCGGGCAATACTGCGTGAGAATTTCCTCAAAGCAGGCATCGCCTGCTTCGTTAACGACAGGGTAGAAAGGTAGAAGTTATGATTCGCACGATGCTGCAGGGCAAACTCCACCGCGTGAAAGTGACTCATGCGGACCTGCACTATGAAGGTTCTTGCGCCATTGACCAGGATTTTCTTGACGCAGCCGGTATTCTCGAAAACGAAGCCATTGATATCTGGAATGTCACCAACGGCAAGCGTTTCTCCACTTATGCCATCGCGGCAGAACGCGGTTCGAGAATTATTTCTGTTAACGGTGCGGCGGCCCACTGCGCCAGTGTCGGCGATATTGTCATCATCGCCAGCTTCGTTACCATGCCAGATGAAGAAGCTCGCACCTGGCGACCCAACGTCGCCTATTTTGAAGGCGACAATGAAATGAAACGTACCGCGAAAGCGATTCCGGTACAGGTTGCTTGATTGTTATCCCTGCGGCTGGTTACTCACCAGCCGCGACATCGTCTCCAGCGAATCCGTTCTTAAGATATAAAGTCGTTTTAGTAACAACGGATTATCCCCCGGTTTTACTTTGCCTTTCATGGTTGTCACCGCCAGGTGAAATCCGGCATCGTTTGCTGCCTTCACGGCGTTGTCATTAAATCCGCCAAACGGATACGAAAGATACCAGACATGCGGATTAAATTGCGCCAGAGCGCGGCGTGAACGTGCAAAATCAAACAGAATATTGTGCTCACTACGGCTCAGTAATATGGGTCGGCGATAACCATCTACCCGATGCAAAAAATGGGTATGTGACTGGAAATCAAATACATCGCGAATTTCGTTAAGCTCAGAAACGCTCATAAATTGCAGCGATTTTGGGTTCCACTTCTGCGGGTGACGTTTGATGCGTGAGGTAACAATAAACGCCGTCGCCTTCATGCCATATTGTTTCAACACAGGATACGCATAGCGGCTCACCGACTTGAGGCCATCATCAAAGGTAATCACCACCGCTCGCGCAGGGAGATTGATCTTATTCTTCACGTAGCCTTCCAGCTGCACCATGCTCAGTGTCGCGTATCCCCTGTCACGCAGCCAGGCCATCTGGTTATTGAAAGCGCGTACCGATGTGGTCGTCGAAGTATGGCGAAAACGGGTGTTTTCTTCGTCGCGCAGAATATGGTGATAGGTTAGCACCGACAGGCCATTATCGGGTTGGGCATCCAGTGCGCTGATATAGGCCAGTCGATCGCCAATACGGATCTGATACCAGGTTTGATTTAACCTGTCTTTCAGTTTATGCAAAATCGGGTAGCGCAAATTGTCCGCCAGTACCCCAAATGGCGCACTTCCCGCACTCGGCGCGTTATAGACCGGCGTATCTTTCCAGGTAACTAAGTTCTGATTACTCAGCGGCTTGTTGAGGTCGCCCAAACCGTCTTCAACTTTTTGTCGCCCCTGAACCGGCTCGAGATGACCTTTATCGATAAAACCTTTGCCAAAGCCAAAATTAAATACGTAATAACTTGCGGCAGTGGGCTCCACGGCAATGATTTGTCCGGCCCGAATATTCCCCACGGTCACCATCTTGTCACCAATTTGCGCCCAGACCGCAGCATTTTCGATGGTTTGCATATAACGGGCAGGTAACGCGGCACTGACACTTGCAGTAAACAGCATCAGCAGGAGAATAACAGCTTGTTTATACATGAAAAAATAACCGAGGGTGAAACAACGCTTTTATTGTAGCAAAAGCGCCATCAGAATCGCGGGTTAATACTCATACAAATTATGTTTGAGGACGAAAGGCGGATTTTTTTGTTGTTGGTGCCAAAGACTACTCACCTCCGGCCCACCCAGTTCGACAATACGCTCGCGAAACTCTGAACTGGTCATGGTTTCACGGCAAGCCATCATCTGTTCAATTAACGGTAACGTGACACCAGAAATCACTTCGCAACGGGAGTGTTTGTGGCTTAATAATGAAGCCACGCGATACGGTGGCGCTCCGGCTATATCGGTTAAGAAGATGACACCCTCACCAGAGTCCGCTTCATGCAGAGCATCGCACATCATGCGGCTGAGCATATTAGAACTTAATCCGCGCCAGAAATTCACGGCCCGGCACTGAAGAAGCGCCCCATGTTTTTTCTCCAGCGCATCCAGTATCTCTTGCGCCCGGTCATCGTGACAGGTAATTACCCAACCTAACATCGCCTTCCTCCTTAGCCGAAAATCAGTCTACCCTGACCATTGTTGATAAAGGGTGATAGCCGTCAAAACTCCTCTCCCCTAAATCCAGAGGAGAGGAAATAGCCTTAGCTACGCAAACCACGTCCACGTTGGATCAGCGACCAACAGATCAAATAAAACGCCACAATAAAGACCACCAGTACGCCAAAGGTAGTGACCAGCGGAACATCATTGATACCGAGGAAGCCGTAGCGGAAACCACTGATCATATAAACGATTGGGTTCAGGTGCGACAGCCCTTGCCAGAACGGCGGCAACAAAGTCAGTGAGTAAAAGACCCCGCCCAAATACGTGAGTGGCGTTAACACAAAGGTTGGCACCAGGCTGATGTCATCGAACGTTTTGGCAAACACGCCGTTCAGCAAACCCGCAAGGGAGAACAACACCGCCGTAAGCACCAGCGTTAAAGCGACAAATACCCACGAATGCACCTGAAACGGCACAAAAAACAGTGAAATTGCCGTCACCAGAATGCCAACAAACAGACCACGCGCCACGCCACCGCCGACATATCCGGCAATAATGACGTGAGTCGGAACCGGCGCTACCAGCAGCTCTTCAATATTACGCTGGAACTTGGCACCAAAAAATGATGACGCGACGTTAGCGTAGGCGTTGGTGATCACCGACATCATGATCAGCCCCGGTACGATGAACTGCATGTAGCTGAAGCCATGCATATCGCCAATACGCGAACCAATCAGGTTACCGAAGATAATAAAGTAAAGGGTCATGGTGATGACTGGCGGCACCAGCGTCTGCACCCAGATACGCATAAAGCGATGGATCTCTTTCGCCCAGATGCTTTTTAGCGCCACCCAGTAAAGATGCATCATGCGCGATCTCCTTGTTTTTCATTAACCAGTGAAACAAACAGCTCTTCCAGACGGTTAGCTTTGTTACGCATACTTAATACCTGAATGCCCTGCTCACTTAACTGCGTAAATACGCTGTTGATCCCCTGCTCACGCAGCACTTCAACTTCCAGCGTCGCGGTATCGACCAGTCGATACTGATAGCCATCGAGCTTCGGTAACGGACTTTTCGGTGCGAGATCGAGAATAAAGGTTTCCGATTTCAGCTTCGCCAGCAGCGCCTTCATCGAGGTATTTTCCACCAGCTCACCATGTTGAATAATGCCGATATTGCGGCACAGCATTTCTGCTTCTTCCAGGTAGTGTGTGGTGAGAATGATGGTGGTGCCTTTGTCGTTTAAATCCTTCAAAAAGCCCCACATTGAGCGGCGAAGTTCAATATCCACGCCTGCGGTCGGTTCGTCGAGAATCAGTAGTTTAGGCTCATGCATTAACGCACGGGCAATCATTAAACGGCGCTTCATCCCGCCAGATAACATACGCGCACGTTCGTTGCGTTTTCCCCATAAATCGAGCTGCTTAAGATACTTTTCGCTGCGGATGTACGCTTCTTTGCGCTCCACACCGTAGTACCCTGCCTGATTAACCACAATTTGCTGCACGGTTTCAAACGGGTTGAAGTTAAATTCCTGCGGCACCAGTCCCAACTGACGTTTAGCGTTCACGACATCCTTCTCGAGATCGTAACCAAATACGCTGACCCGCCCGGAGGTTTTATTTACCAGAGAGCTGATAATACCGATAGTGGTCGATTTCCCGGCCCCGTTCGGCCCGAGAAGCGCATAAAAATCACCCGCTTCGACCTGCAAATCTATTCCACGAAGCGCCTGAACGCCGCCTGGATAGGTTTTTTTAAGCTGTTGAAGTTCCAGTGCAATGGTCATAAATTTTTACTTACCTTACGTTCTTACACTTTATCTGTGGTTTAAATCGTCCCGGAGTTGCCCTATATTAGCCAAACGTAATTATTTGGTTACAGGTCGTTAACCTCCATGAAAGACATAGATACACTCATCAGCAACAATGCACTATGGTCAAAAATGCTGGTGGAAGAGGATCCCGGATTTTTTGAGAAACTGGCACAAGCGCAAAAACCGCGCTTTCTATGGATTGGATGTTCCGACAGTCGCGTTCCTGCAGAACGTTTAACCGGTCTTGAGCCGGGCGAACTCTTTGTTCACCGTAATGTTGCTAACCTGGTCATTCACACCGACCTGAACTGCCTTTCCGTGGTTCAGTATGCAGTAGATGTACTCGAAGTTGAACACATTATTATCTGTGGCCACTACGGTTGCGGCGGCGTACAAGCCGCCGTTGAAAACCCGGAACTGGGGCTTATCAACAACTGGCTGCTGCATATCCGCGATATCTGGTTCAAACATAGCTCATTGCTCGGCGAAATGCCGCAAGAGCGCCGTCTGGATACCTTGTGTGAACTGAACGTCATGGAACAGGTTTATAACCTGGGCCACTCCACCATTATGCAATCAGCGTGGAAACGCGGGCAGAAAGTTACCATTCACGGCTGGGCCTATGGCATTCACGACGGCTTGCTGCGTGATCTGGATGTCACAGCGACTAACCGCGAAACCCTTGAGCAACGTTACCGTCACGGGATTTCCAACCTCAAGCTGAAACACGCCAACCACAAATAAAAATGCCATGCCGGATGCAACACATCCGGCAACTTCACACTTACTCGTCCAGCAGAATCACTTTGCCGATATACGGCAGATGACGGTAACGCTGTGCGTAATCAATGCCGTAACCCACCACAAACTCATCCGGGATCGAGAAACCAATAAATTCTACCGGGACGTTCACTTCACGACGGGACGGTTTATCCAGCAGCGTACAAATCGCCAGCGACTTCGGTTCGCGCAGGCTTAAGATCTCACGCACTTTCGACAGTGTATTCCCCGAGTCGATGATATCTTCAACAATCAGCACGTCCTTGCCACGGATATCTTCATCCAGATCTTTGAGGATTTTCACATCACGGGTGGTGGACATGCCGCTACCGTAGCTGGAGGCGGTCATAAAGTCGACTTCATGAGATACCTGAACTTCACGGCACAGGTCCGCCATAAACATAAATGAGCCACGCAGCAGACCAACCAGCACCATATCGCTGCCGCTGTCTTTGTAACGCTCAGTAATCTGACGACCCAGTTCGGCGATACGCGCTTTAATCTCCGCTTCGGGGATCATTACTTCTACAGTATGTTTCATATCTCTAACCATATGATTTAAAAACAAATCACTTCGCACGGGCAGGTTTTGGCACCGCAACAAAGCGCAAGACACGCAGTATACCAGTAAAACTATTCATTCGCGGAATCTGTTAATAAAGCTCGAATTGTGATGACGATCACACATGTTAAAACCTATAATTAATTGCTACTAAAATATTAATGAATTGAAATGGTGTCTCTTTATGGCAATTAACAATACAGGCTCGCGACGATTACTCGTCACGCTAACAGCCCTTTTTGCAGCGCTTTGCGGGCTGTATCTACTCATTGGCGGAGGCTGGCTGGTCGCGATTGGCGGCTCCTGGTACTACCCTATCGCTGGCCTTGTGATGCTCGGCGTCGCCTGGATGCTGTGGCGCAGTAAACGTGCCGCGCTTTGGCTATACGCCGCCCTGCTGCTCGGCACCATGATTTGGGGCGTCTGGGAAGTTGGTTTCGACTTCTGGGCGCTGACTCCGCGCAGCGATATTCTGGTCTTCTTCGGCATCTGGCTGATCCTGCCGTTTGTCTGGCGTCGCCTGGTCATTCCTGCCAGCGGCGCAGTTGCCGCACTGGTGGTGGCACTGCTGATTAGCGGTAGTATCCTGACCTGGGCCGGATTTAACGATCCGCAGGAAATCAACGGCACCTTAAGCGCCGATGCCACACCTGCGGAAGCTATCTCACCCGTTGCCGATCAGGACTGGCCTGCCTATGGTCGCAATCAGGAAGGTCAACGCTTTTCACCTCTGAAACAAATTAACGCCGATAACGTCCATAATCTGAAAGAAGCCTGGGTGTTCCGTACTGGCGATGTGAAGCAGCCGAACGATCCGGGCGAAATCACCAATGAAGTGACGCCGATTAAAGTGGGCGACACCCTTTACCTGTGTACCGCTCACCAGCGCCTGTTTGCGCTCGATGCCGCCAGCGGCAAAGAGAAATGGCATTACGATCCTGAGCTGAAAACTAACGAGTCTTTCCAGCACGTAACCTGCCGTGGCGTCTCTTATCATGAAGCCAAAGCAGAAACGGCTTCGCCGGAAGTGATGGCGGATTGCCCGCGTCGTATCATTCTTCCGGTCAATGATGGTCGACTGATTGCGATTAACGCTGAAAACGGCAAACTGTGCGAAACCTTCGCCAATAAAGGCGTGCTCAATCTGCAAAGCAATATGCCAGACACCAAACCGGGTCTGTATGAACCGACTTCGCCACCGATTATCACCGATAAAACCATCGTGATGGCAGGTTCAGTTACCGATAACTTCTCAACCCGCGAAACGTCTGGCGTGATCCGTGGTTTTGATGTCAACACCGGGGAGCTGCTGTGGGCTTTTGATCCCGGCGCGAAAGATCCGAACGCAATCCCGTCTGACGAACACACCTTTACCTTTAACTCGCCAAACTCGTGGGCACCAGCGGCCTATGACGCGAAGCTGGATCTGGTGTATCTGCCGATGGGCGTGACCACGCCGGATATCTGGGGCGGTAACCGCACACCGGAACAGGAACGTTATGCCAGCTCGATTCTGGCGCTGAATGCCACTACCGGGAAACTGGCGTGGAGCTACCAGACCGTTCACCACGACCTGTGGGATATGGATCTTCCGGCACAGCCGACGCTGGCGGACATCACCGTTAATGGTCAGAAAGTGCCAGTTATTTACGCTCCGGCGAAAACCGGCAACATTTTTGTGCTCGATCGTCGTAATGGCGAACTGGTGGTTCCGGCACCGGAAAAACCGGTTCCCCAAGGTGCTGCCAAAGGCGATTACGTTACCCCTACTCAACCATTCTCGGAACTGAGCTTCCGTCCGACGAAAGATTTGAGCGGTGCGGATATGTGGGGAGCCACCATGTTTGACCAACTGGTGTGCCGCGTGATGTTCCACCAGATGCGCTATGAAGGCATTTTCACCCCGCCATCTGAACAGGGTACGCTGGTCTTCCCGGGTAACCTGGGGATGTTCGAATGGGGCGGGATTTCCGTTGATCCAAATCGTGAAGTGGCGATTGCCAACCCAATGGCACTGCCGTTTGTTTCGAAACTGATCCCGCGTGGTCCTGGCAACCCGATGGAGCAGCCGAAAGATGCCAAAGGCACGGGTACGGAATCCGGCATTCAGCCACAGTACGGTGTACCTTATGGTGTCACGCTCAACCCGTTCCTCTCACCGTTTGGTCTGCCATGTAAACAGCCAGCATGGGGTTATATCTCGGCGCTGGATCTGAAAACCAATGAAGTGGTGTGGAAGAAACGTATTGGTACGCCGCAGGACAGTATGCCGTTCCCGATGCCTGTACCGGTGCCGTTCAATATGGGTATGCCGATGCTGGGCGGGCCAATCTCCACGGCGGGTAACGTGCTGTTTATCGCCGCTACGGCAGATAACTACCTGCGCGCTTACAACATGAGCAACGGTGAAAAACTGTGGCAGGGTCGTTTACCAGCGGGTGGTCAGGCTACGCCAATGACCTATGAAGTGAATGGTAAGCAGTATGTGGTGATCTCCGCAGGCGGTCACGGTTCATTTGGTACGAAGATGGGCGACTATATTGTGGCTTATGCGCTGCCGGATGATGTGAAGTAAGACTTGCTCAGATTGCTGACAACGTGCGCGTTGTTCATGCCGGATGCGGCGTGAACGCCTTATCCAGCCTACAAAATTGTGCAAAATCAATGGATTGCACAGCTAGCGTAGGCCTGATAAGCGTAGCGCATCAGGCAGATTTGCGTTTGTCATCAGTTTAATGCCCGGAGAGATCCGGGCATATTTCCGAATACGGTCTTTTTATACCGTAAACCCTAACATCATCCCCGTATCTTCATGCTCCAGCAGATGGCAGTGCGCCATATAAGCATGTTCTTTCGGTGCATCGTGATTAAACTTCACCAGCACTTCGCTGACATTACCTTCTACCTTAACGGTATCTTTCCAGCCCGCGCGATGAGCCGCTGGCGGTTTGCCATTTTCTGACAAGATACGGAACTGCGTGCCGTGGATATGGAACGGATGCAGCATCATGTCGCCCACGCCAGAGATAACCCAACGTTCGTATTGCCCTTTCGCCGCCGCAAACATCGGCTTGTTCATATCAAACGCCTGACCGTTGATTTTGTTGGCATGGTGGAAATCGAACTTACCGCCGTGGTTCATATGATTCATATTGCCGTGCCCCATATGGCCCATCATCTGTCTGTGATCCATCCCGGCCATCGCCTGATCGCCATATTTCTCCATTAGCATCTGCATCCCCATCATATCGAGCATCGGGTCCATAGAGAGTTGCAGCTTGCGTACCGTCAGCCCTTCCAGCGAAGGTAACGCAGGCAGGCTACTTAATGTGTCTGGCAAAGCACCGGAGGCACTAATAGCAATCGGCTGAATCCGCATTACCGGATGAGGCTTATCAAACGGCGCAATCGCCATCCCCATCTGGCTGACCGGCAGCGTCACCAGGTCAAAGGGTTTGTTATCGTTAACCTCCACCAGCACTTCAAAACGCTCGCCCATCAGCACCGGCAGTTCGCTCACCTTCACTGGTTCAGGTAGCAGACCACCGTCGCTGGCAATCACATACAGCGGGCGATTGTCGCTGGTGGCGAAATTGAGCGAACGGGCATTACAGCCATTGAGCAAACGCAGGCGCAGCCAACCACGCGGGGCAGCGTGTTGCGGGTAGATTGCACCGTTGGTCAGCAACGTATCGCCAAACCAGCCCACGGCGGCGGTCATCACATCCAGTTGATAATCAATCTGCCCGTCGGCGCTAAATTTCTTATCCTGAACGATCACCGGAACATCATCGATACCCCACTGTTTTGGCAGCATTAATTTCAGGATCTCGTCATCTTCAATCACCACCAGCCCAGCCAGCCCCATCGCCACCTGTCGCCCGGTTTTGCCGTGCTGATGCGGATGGAACCAGCAGGTAGCGGCAGGTTGATCAACGTTCAACGTCACCGAGCGCTTGCCACCTGGCGGAATAATTCCCTGCGGGCCGCCGTCGACTTCACCCGGTACTTCCAGCCCGTGCCAGTGCAACGTTGTCTCTTCCGTCAGTTGGTTGTAGATATCAACCGTTACCGCTTTGCCGCGCTGTAATTTCACCGCCGGCCCCAGCAGATTGCCGTTATAGCCCCAGGTAGTTGCAGTTTTCCCGCCAAAGGTGGACTGGCCTGCGCCAATAGTTAACTGAATGCGATTACGGGCATCGGTCGTGAGCAAATCAGGGATCGGTAACGTTGGGCGTTCCGCCGCAAAGACTGCGCGGCTCCACAGCGGCAAGGCTGAAGCCACACCCAGCGCGACGGAATATTTTAAGAAATCACGGCGTTGCATAGTTATTTCCTTATTCTTAAGCAGGCGAAACAAAATCAAACGTTGAGCATAGTCCTTCCCCTTACGGGAAGGTCAAGCCGCAGACACAATTTAATCGACAATAATGGTCGTCGCCTCGCTCGCAGTGTGCTAACGTTTATCTTCTTTAAGCCCCTGGTAGAAGCAATGAAGACGTTTTTCAGAACAGTGTTATTCGGCAGCCTGATGGCCGTCTGCGCAAACAGTTACGCGCTCAGCGAGTCTGAAGCCGAAGATATGGCCGATTTAACGGCAGTTTTTGTCTTTCTGAAGAACGATTGTGGTTACCAGAACTTACCTAACGGGCAAATTCGTCGCGCACTGGTCTTTTTCGCTCAGCAAAACCAGTGGGACCTCAGTAATTACGACACCTTCGACATGAAAGCCCTCGGTGAAGACAGCTACCGCGATCTCAGCGGCATTGGCATTCCCGTCGCTAAAAAGTGCAAAGCCCTGGCTCGCGATTCCTTAAGCCTGCTTGCCTACGTCAAATAATCCCTGATACCTTTTTGTAGAAATATTGACCGTGCATCCGCGGTCAATGTTAGCTATTATGTTGCGCCCTTTTTTTACGGGTGTTAACAAAGGAGGTATCAACCCATGGCCGAAAAAAAACAGTGGCATGAAACGCTACACGACCAGTTTGGGCAGTACTTTGCGGTAGATAACGTTCTGTATCATGAAAAGACCGATCACCAGGATCTGATCATTTTTGAGAACGCTGCATTTGGTCGCGTAATGGCGCTGGATGGCGTAGTACAAACCACCGAGCGCGACGAGTTTATCTATCATGAGATGATGACCCATGTTCCGCTACTGGCCCACGGTCACGCGAAACATGTGCTGATTATCGGCGGCGGCGACGGTGCCATGCTGCGTGAAGTAACCCGACATAAAAACGTTGAGTCAATCACGATGGTGGAAATCGATGCGGGTGTCGTATCGTTCTGCCGTCAGTATCTACCCAACCATAACGCCGGTAGCTACGACGATCCGCGCTTTAAGCTGGTGATCGACGATGGCGTCAATTTCGTTAATCAAACCAGCCAGACCTTTGATGTCATTATCTCCGACTGCACCGATCCTATCGGTCCCGGCGAAAGCCTTTTCACTTCGGCATTTTATGAAGGCTGCAAACGTTGCCTGAATCCTGGCGGTATCTTCGTCGCACAAAACGGCGTCTGCTTTTTACAGCAGGAAGAAGCCATCGACAGCCATCGCAAACTCAGCCATTACTTCAGCGACGTTGGCTTTTATCAGGCGGCGATCCCGACCTATTACGGCGGTATCATGACTTTTGCATGGGCGACAGATAACGACGCCTTACGCCATCTCTCAACCGAAATTATTCAGGCGCGTTTTCTCGCTTCTGGCCTGAAATGCCGTTATTACAATCCGGCAATCCATACGGCAGCTTTTGCCTTACCTCAGTATCTGCAAGACGCACTGGCTTCACAGCCGTCCTAAGGAGAAGATAAGAAATTGAAAAAACTGAAACTGCATGGCTTTAATAATCTGACCAAAAGTCTGAGTTTTTGTATTTACGATATCTGCTACGCCAAAACTGCCGAAGAGCGCGACGGTTATATTGCTTATATCGATGAACTCTATAATGCCAACCGTCTGACCGAAATCCTGTCAGAAACCTGTTCCATTATCGGGGCCAATATTCTTAACATCGCCCGCCAGGATTACGAACCACAGGGTGCCAGCGTCACTATTCTGGTGAGTGAAGAACCGGTTGACCCGAAACTCATCGACAAAACAGAACACCCCGGCCCACTGCCAGAAACGGTCGTTGCCCATCTCGATAAAAGTCATATTTGCGTACATACCTACCCGGAAAGTCATCCTGAAGGCGGTTTATGTACCTTCCGCGCCGATATTGAAGTCTCTACCTGCGGCGTGATTTCTCCGCTGAAGGCGCTGAATTACCTGATCCACCAGCTTGAGTCCGATATCGTAACCATTGATTATCGCGTGCGCGGTTTTACCCGCGACATTAACGGTATGAAGCACTTTATCGACCATGAGATTAATTCGATTCAGAACTTTATGTCTGACGATATGAAGGCGCTGTATGACATGGTGGATGTAAACGTCTATCAGGAAAATATCTTCCATACCAAGATGTTGCTTAAAGAGTTCGACCTTAAGCACTACATGTTCCACACCAAACCGGAAGATTTAACCGACAGCGAGCGCCAGGAAATTACCGCTGCGCTGTGGAAAGAAATGCGCGAGATTTATTACGGGCGCAATATGCCAGCTGTTTAACGGCTCTGGCGGAGCTCCAGGCTCCGCCAGATTTATTTACTTCTGCTGCACGAAATTGCGGTAAGCCGCCACGACCTGCAGAAAATCCTCAACGCCGCATAGCGACAGGCTTTCTTCGTCGTAGTAGTTCATCCCCTCTTCCATTTCATCGCCAGCGAATTCCAGTTGATTGGCGCGAACCATCACCTCTTCACCGTCCATCCACAGGGTGTATTCATGCCCTGCCCGTTGCCAGGACCGTTCGCTACCTTTCAGTGCGTGCGCTGCTTGTTCCACTTCATCAAGCAAGGCCAGGTTTTCTTTCACCTCTTCATTAAACCAGTGCCCGACCACTTCATGCCCCATGGACATACGCACCTTTACCACTCCGGTAATATCGCGCAGAAATTCGTAATCCATAGTGTGTTCCTCTGCTCCCGGCAATGCGCCGAAATCGCATTGCGCCATTGATGTAATTATCGCAGCCTTACCGGAGAAAAACAGCGGAACGGCGATGGTTTAGAAATAAAAAATGCCCGGGAATCTCATTCACCGGGCATTGTGTCGTTTATGCGCAGCGCGTGCGCTTACTTATTACACCGCAGTCTGGAAAATCACCCCATCGGCTTTTTCGGTGTACTGAGAAAGCTGGTTGAAGTTCAGATAACGATAAGTATCAACGGCAGTTTTATCTACTTGCGCAACGTAGGTCTGGTACTCTTCCGGCGTCGGCAGTTTGCCAATCAGCGCCGCAACAGCAGCCAGTTCCGCAGAAGCCAGGAAGACATTCGCGCCAGTACCCAGACGGTTCGGGAAATTACGGGTAGAGGTGGAAACCACCGTTGCACCGTCCGCCACACGCGCCTGGTTACCCATACACAGGGAACAGCCAGGGATCTCGATACGCGCACCACTCTTACCGAAGACGCTGTAGTAGCCTTCTTCGGTCAACTGTGCGGCGTCCATACGGGTTGGCGGTGCCACCCACAGGCGGGTCGGCAACTGACCTTTATGCGCATCCAGCAGTTTACCCGCAGCACGGAAGTGACCGATGTTGGTCATGCAGGAACCGATAAACACTTCGTCGATCTTCTCACCCTGTACCGCAGACAGCGGACGCGCGTCATCCGGGTCGTTCGGAGCACACAGGATTGGCTCTTTAATATCCGCCAGATCGATGTCGATCACTGCCGCGTATTCCGCATCTGCATCGGCTTCCAGCAGCTCAGGATTCGCCAGCCATTTTTCCATGCCCTGAATACGACGTTCCAGGGTACGACGATCGCCGTAACCTTCCGCGATCATCCACTTCAGCAGGACGATGTTAGAGTTCAGGTATTCGATGATCGGTTCTTTGTTCAGCTTGATGGTACAACCGGCAGCAGAACGCTCGGCGGACG
Organism: Escherichia sp. AM3; assembly: GCF_032029835.1. Classification (NCBI taxonomy): domain Bacteria; kingdom Pseudomonadati; phylum Pseudomonadota; class Gammaproteobacteria; order Enterobacterales; family Enterobacteriaceae; genus Escherichia; species Escherichia sp. AM3. The sequence goes on from NZ_JAVUPQ010000004.1 coordinate 90,503, forward strand.
CATCGGTCAGCTCAAAGGCCTGCTCAACTTTCAGATCCGGCAGACCTTCAATTTCGAGGATGCGGCCAGAGAAGATGTTTTTCTTGCCTTTCTTCTCAACGGTCAGCAGACCTTGTTTGATCGCATACAGCGGAATGGCGTGTACCAGATCGCGCAGGGTGATGCCCGGCTGCATTTTGCCTTTGAAGCGCACCAGAACGGATTCCGGCATATCCAGCGGCATTACGCCAGTTGCGGCAGCAAACGCCACCAGACCAGAACCCGCCGGGAAAGAGATACCGATCGGGAAACGGGTATGGGAGTCACCACCGGTACCGACGGTATCCGGCAGCAGCATACGGTTCAGCCAGGAGTGGATTACGCCGTCCCCCGGACGCAGCGACACACCGCCACGGTTCATAATGAAGTCCGGCAGCGTGTGGTGCGTGTTCACGTCAACTGGCTTCGGATACGCCGCGGTGTGGCAGAAAGACTGCATCACCAGGTCAGCCGAGAAGCCCAGGCACGCCAGGTCTTTCAGTTCATCACGGGTCATCGGGCCTGTGGTGTCCTGAGAGCCTACAGAAGTCATTTTCGGTTCACAGTACGCGCCCGGACGAATGCCTTTCACGCCACAGGCACGGCCTACCATTTTTTGCGCCAGCGAGAAGCCGCGATCGCTCTCAGCGACATCTTTCGCCTGACGGAACACATCACTGTGCGGCAGACCAAGTGCTTCACGCGCTTTGGTGGTCAGGCCACGCCCGATAATCAGCGGAATACGGCCGCCAGCACGCACTTCATCAATCAGCACGTCGGTTTTCAGTTCGAAGGTCGCCAGCAGTTCGCCTGTTTCGTGGTTACGCACTTCACCTTTGTACGGGTAAACGTCAATCACGTCGCCCATGTTCAGGTTAGAGACGTCGACTTCGATTGGCAGTGCACCCGCGTCTTCCATCGTGTTAAAGAAGATGGGTGCAATTTTACCGCCGAGGCACAAACCACCGCCGCGTTTGTTCGGCACATGTGGAATATCATCGCCCATAAACCACAGAACGGAGTTCGTGGCGGATTTACGCGATGAACCCGTACCCACAACGTCACCGACGTACGCCAGCGGGAAACCTTTCTGTTGCAGAGCTTCAATCTGTTTGATCGGGCCAACAACACCTGGCTGGTCTGGCTCAATACCTTCACGGGCGTTTTTCAGCATCGCCAGCGCGTGCAGTGGGATATCCGGGCGCGACCACGCATCCGGTGCCGGAGAAAGGTCATCGGTGTTGGTTTCGCCAGTGACTTTGAAGACGGTAACGGTCAGTTTTTCAGCCAGCGCCGGGCGATTCAGGAACCATTCGGCATCCGCCCAGGACTGCATTACCTGCTTCGCATATTCGTTGCCTGCTTTGGCTTTCTCTTCTACGTCATAGAAGTTATCGAACATCAGCAGTGTGTGAGAAAGTGCTTTGGCAGCGATCGGTGCCAGTTTGGCATCATCCAGAGCGTCGATCAGCGGATGAATGTTGTAACCACCCTGCATGGTACCCAGCAGTTCGATGGCTTTTTCCGGAGTCAGCAGAGGGGATTTGGCTTCGCCTTTAGCGATAGCAGCCAGGAAGCCTGCTTTGACATAGGCGGCTTCATCGACGCCAGGGGGAACACGGTTGGTTAATAGATCTAACAGGAATTCTTCTTCGCCCGCGGGCGGGTTTTTCAGCAGCTCTACAAGTGCGGCCATTTGGTTTGCATCCAGGGGTTTGGGCGCAATCCCCTCAGCGGCACGCTCAGCTACGTGCTTACGGTATTCTTCTAGCACGACGGTTCTCCTCGCTCTCATTGTCATAGTGCGGCAGGCGATTCTCTTCACGCTCCTGTGAGACAGCAGTTTGTAGGGTAAATGCCCAGTACCGCAACGGGCAGAATAGCAGGATTTTGACGACGTGTTAATCTGTTTACAAAAAAGCAACATAAAAAAGTGGCTGAATCGTTAAGGATGGTCTAGAGATTGTTTCCCTCCGTAAAAACTTCGTTAATTCGCATGGTGATAATCACCTTTCTCAACGAATCCCAAGATTAGTCAAAATTTAAACTACCGCCTCTTTATACTCGGATTCACAGCACCTGCGGGTGGCAGTTCGCCGACCATTGCGATTTCCTTGAGATCCGAATTATGAAAATGACTTTGCCATTTAAACCCCATGTGCTGGCGCTAATTTGCAGTGCCGGGCTTTGTGCCGCCTCTACCGGGCTATATATAAAAAGCCGCACAGTGGAAGCGCCTGTGGAACCGCAATCGACACAACTGGCTGTGTCTGACGCTGCCGCGGTTACGTTTCCTGCAACGGTTTCCGCACCTCCCGTAACACCCGCCGTCGTCAAATCCGCATTCAGCACTGCACAAATAGATCAATGGGTCGCGCCCGTCGCGCTGTATCCCGACGCCCTACTTTCGCAGGTGCTGATGGCATCAACCTATCCGACAAACGTTGCTCAAGCAGTGCAATGGTCGCACGATAATCCACTTAAACAAGGCGATGCTGCTATTCAGGCGGTATCTGACCAGCCGTGGGACGCCAGCGTTAAATCACTGGTGGCCTTTCCACAATTGATGGCATTGATGGGCGAAAACCCGCAATGGGTGCAAAACCTGGGCGATGCTTTTCTGGCCCAGCCGCAGGACGTGATGGACTCGGTACAGCGATTGCGGCAACTGGCGCAACAAACCGGCTCGCTGAAGTCATCAACCGAACAGAAAGTTATTACCACAACGAAGAAAGCTGTACCGGTAAAACAGACAGTCACGGCACCCGTCATACCATCCAATACCGTTTTAACTGCCAACCCCGTCATTACAGAGCCGGCAACAACCGTCATTTCCATTGAGCCCGCCAATCCTGATGTGGTCTATATTCCCAACTACAACCCAACCGTGGTTTACGGGAACTGGGCCAATACTGCGTATCCGCCGGTTTATCTGCCACCACCAGCCGGAGAACCGTTTGTTGACAGCTTTGTGCGCGGATTCGGCTATAGCATGGGCGTTGCTACCACGTACGCACTATTCAGCAGCATCGACTGGGATGACGACGATCATGACCATCATCATCATGACGATGATGATTATCATCACCACGATGGCGGTCATCGTGACAGTAATGGCTGGCAACACAACGGCGACAACATCAATATCGACGTCAACAATTTCAACCGTATCACCGGTGAGCATCTTACTGATAAGAATATGGCATGGCGGCACAATCCAAACTACCGTAATGGTGTGCCCTATCATGATCAGGATATGGCAAAGCGGTTTCATCAAACCGATGTCAACGGCGGAATGAGTGCCACGCAGCTACCTGCTCCAACACGCGACAGCCAGCGTCAGGCGGCAGCAAGTCAGTTTCAGCAACGAACACACGCCGCCCCCGTCATTACACAAGATACCCAACGTCAGGCAGCGGCACAGCGGTTTAATGAAGCTGAACACTATGGGAGCTATGACGACTTCCGCGACTTCAGCCGTCGCCAACCACTGACCCAGCAACAAAAGGACGCCGCTCGTCAGCGTTATCAGTCGGCCTCGCCTGAGCAGCGCCAGGCAGTCCGCGAGAAAATGCAGACTAACCCGCAGGTCCAGCAGCGAAGGGAGGCGGCGCGCCAGCGTATTCAGTCCGCCTCGCCTGAGCAGCGCCAGGCGGTTCGCGAGAAAATGCAGACTAACCCGCAGAAGCAGCAGCGAAGAGAGGCAGCGCGTGAGCGTATTCAGTCTGCAACTCCCGAACAGCGCCAGGTGTTTAAGGAAAAAGTACAGCAGCGCCCACTGAACCAACAGCAACGTGATAACGCCCGCCAGCGTATACAATCGGCATCACCTGAACAACGTCAGGTTTTTCGGGAGAAAGTTCAGGAGAGCCGCCCACAACGTCTAAACGACAGTAACCATACTGTCAGGCTGAATAACGAGCAACGGTCAGCAGTACGCGAACGTCTCTCTGAACGTGGAGCAAGAAGACTGGAAAGGTAAATTGCAGACGTAAAAAAAGCGGCGTGGTTAGCCGCTTTTTTAATTGCCGGATGTTCCGGCAAACGAAAAATTACTTCTTCTTCGCTTTCGGGTTCGGCAGGTCGGTAATGCTACCTTCGAACACTTCTGCCGCCAGGCCCACAGACTCGTGCAGAGTCGGGTGCGCGTGGATGGTCAGTGCGATGTCTTCAGCATCACAACCCATTTCGATTGCCAGGCCGATTTCACCCAGAAGCTCGCCGCCGTTGGTACCAACAATCGCACCACCGATCACACGGTGAGATTCTTTGTCGAAAATCAGCTTGGTCATACCGTCTGCGCAGTCGGAAGCGATAGCACGACCAGAAGCAGCCCACGGGAAGGTGGCGGTTTCATAGCTGATGCCTTTCTCTTTCGCTTCTTTCTCAGTCAGACCTACCCATGCAACTTCTGGTTCGGTATAGGCGATGGACGGGATAACTTTCGGATCGAAGTAGTGTTTCTTACCGGCGATAACTTCAGCGGCAACGTGACCTTCGTGAACACCTTTATGTGCCAGCATCGGCTGACCGACGATATCGCCGATAGCAAAGATGTGCGGTACGTTGGTACGCAGCTGTTTGTCAACGCGGATGAAACCACGGTCGTCAACTTCCACGCCAGCTTTGCCTGCGTCGAGGTTTTTACCGTTCGGCACACGACCAATCGCTACCAGCACGGCGTCGTAACGCTGCGGTTCAGCTGGTGCTTTTTTGCCTTCCATCGTCACATAAATACCGTCTTCTTTCGCTTCAACGGCGGTAACTTTGGTTTCCAGCATCAGGTTGAATTTCTTGCTGATACGCTTGGTGAAGACTTTAACGATGTCTTTGTCAGCTGCCGGGATAACCTGGTCGAACATTTCAACCACGTCAATCTGTGAACCCAGCGCGTGGTATACGGTGCCCATTTCCAGACCGATGATACCGCCACCCATTACCAGCAGGCGTTCTGGTACTTCTTTCAGTTCCAGCGCGTCAGTGGAGTCCCAGATACGCGGATCTTCATGCGGAATAAACGGCAGTTGGATCGGGCGAGAACCCGCTGCAATGATCGCATTGTCGAAGTTGATCACGGTTTTGCCGTTCTCACCTTCAACTTCCAGGGTGTTAGCCCCGGTGAATTTACCCAGACCGTTGACCACTTTGACTTTGCGGCCTTTCGCCATACCAGCCAGACCACCGGTCAGCTGATTGATCACTTTCTCTTTCCAGGTACGAATCTTGTCAATATCGGTTTTCGGTTCGCCGAAGACGATACCGTGTTCAGCCAGCGCTTTGGCTTCTTCGATAACTTTTGCTACGTGCAGCAGTGCTTTAGAAGGGATACAGCCGACGTTCAGGCAAACACCGCCAAGGGTGTTGTAACGTTCTACGATTACGGTTTCCAGACCTAAATCAGCGCAACGGAAGGCAGCGGAGTAACCTGCGGGGCCTGCCCCAAGTACCACGACCTGAGTTTTGATTTCAGTACTCATCATGACCTCTATATATTTATCTCCGGCGGTCATACCCGTCGTCTTTCAGGCCGCAGCGGCGTTAGCTTCACGCCCTCACCCCAGTCACTTACTTATGTAAGCTCCTGGGGATTCTGGCGCTTGCTACCTTGCTGCACCCAGAAATCCATAGGGTATGTGAAGTAATACCCTAACCACCACCGGGTCGTTCTATCCGTCGGTATTTTACAAAATTGTTAACAATTTTTAAACAACAAACGGCAACCGATTTGTCTATTCGCTAATAACCTCAATACATTCATGAGATTACCAGAAAAAAGCCGGCCGTTGGGCCGGCTCTTTTACTTACATCACCAGACGGCGAATGTCAGACAGCGTGTTGTTAATGATGGTAATGAAACGGGCACCATCAGCACCGTCGATCACGCGGTGGTCGAAGGAGAGAGAAATCGGCAGCATCAGACGCGGCACGAACTCTTTACCATTCCACACCGGCTCCATCGCGGACTTGGAAACGCCGAGGATAGCCACTTCCGGCGCGTTCACAATCGGCGCGAAGTGGGTAGTACCCAGGCCGCCGATGCTGGAGATGGTGAAGCAACCGCCCTGCATTTCGCCCGCAGTCAGCTTACCGTCACGCGCTTTCTTAGAAATAGTCATCAGCTCGCGAGACAGCTCGATGATGCCTTTCTTGTTGACGTCTTTGAATACCGGAACAACCAGACCGTTCGGGGTATCCACCGCCACACCGATGTTGATGTATTTCTTCAGGGTCAGACGCTGACCGTCTTCCGACAGCGAACTATTGAAGCGAGGCATCTGCTCAAGAGCTGCAGCAACGGCTTTCATGATGAAGACAACCGGGGTGATCTTCACATCCAGCTTACGTTTCGCCGCTTCTTCGTTCTGCTGTTTACGGAACGCTTCCAACTCGGTGATATCGGTTTTGTCGAAGTGAGTAACATGCGGGATCATTACCCAGTTACGGCTCAGGTTCGCACCAGAGATTTTCTGGATGCGGCCCAGTTCCACTTCTTCGATTTCACCAAACTTGCTGAAGTCCACCTTCGGCCACGGCAGCATGCCAGGGATACCACCGCCAGTCGCTGCCGGAGCTGCTTCTGCACGTTTGATAGCTTCTTTCACGTAAGCCTGAACGTCTTCGCGCAGGATACGACCTTTACGGCCAGTGCCCTTCACTTTCGCAAGGTTAACACCAAACTCGCGTGCCAGACGGCGGATCAGCGGAGTCGCGTGAACATAAGCGTCGTTTTCAGCAAATTCAGATTTGCCTTCCGCTTTCGCAGCTGGTGCTGCTGCCGGGGCTTCAGCTTTTGCTGCCGGTGCCGGCGCTGCCGCTTCCTGTTTCGCAGGAGCTGCCGCAGGCGCTGCGCCTTCAACTTCGAAGATCATAATCAGCGAGCCAGTTTTCACTTTATCGCCAACGTTGACTTTCAGTTCCTTCACGACGCCTGCAAACGGCGCCGGAACTTCCATAGAAGCTTTGTCGCCTTCTACGGTGATCAGTGACTGTTCAGCGGCAACTTTGTCGCCCACTTTCACCATCACTTCAGTCACTTCAACTTCGTCACCGCCGATATCCGGAACGTTAACTTCTTTCACGCCAGCCGCTGGTGCAGGGGCCGCTGCCGGAGCTGCTTCCTGTTTAGCGGCCGGAGCTGCCGCGCCTGCTTCACCCGCGACTTCGAAGACCATAATCAGCGAGCCGGTAGACACTTTGTCACCCACGTTCACTTTGATCTCTTTCACAGTGCCAGCAAACGGAGCCGGAACTTCCATAGAAGCCTTGTCGCCTTCTACGGTGATCAGCGACTGTTCAGCTTCAACTTTATCGCCAACTTTCACCAAGATTTCGGTCACTTCAACTTCGTCGCTGCCGATATCCGGAACGTTAACGTCTTTTGCCGCCGCAGCCGCTGGTGCTGCTGCCGGAGCTGCTTCTTTCTTCTCTTCTGCCTGAGCAGGTGCAGCGTCTGCTGCACCGTCGGCGGAATCGAAAATCATAATCAGTGCGCCGGTCTGGGTTTTATCGCCAACAGAGACTTTGATCTCTTTAACGATACCCGCCTGCGGAGACGGAACTTCCATAGAGGCTTTGTCGCCTTCTACGGTGATCAGCGACTGTTCGGCTTCAACTTTGTCGCCCACTTTGACCAGGATCTCGGTGATTTCAACTTCATCAGCCCCGATGTCCGGTACTTTGATTTCGATAGCCATTATTCTTTTACCTCTTACGCCAGACGCGGGTTAACTTTATCTGCATCGATGTTGAATTTGGCGATTGCGTCAGCAACCACTTTCTTATCGATTTCGCCACGTTTAGCCAGTTCGCCCAGCGCCGCAACCACGACATAAGAAGCATCAACTTCGAAGTGGTGACGCAGGTTCTCACGGCTGTCGGAACGACCGAAGCCATCAGTACCCAGTACGCGGTAGTCGTCAGCCGGTACGTAAGTACGGACCTGCTCAGCGAACAGTTTCATATAGTCGGTAGATGCCACTGCCGGAGCGTCGTTCATCACCTGAGCGATATACGGAACGCGCGGAGTTTCCAGCGGGTGCAGCATGTTCCAGCGTTCACAATCCTGACCATCACGCGCCAGCTCGGTGAAGGAGGTCACGCTATAAACGTCAGAACCTACGCCGTAATCTTTCGCCAGGATCTCAGCTGCTTCACGGACGTGACGCAGGATAGAACCGGAGCCGAGCAGCTGAACTTTACCTTTGCTACCTTCAATAGTTTCGAGTTTGTAGATACCTTTACGGATACCTTCCTCAGCACCTTCCGGCATTGCCGGCATGTGGTAGTTTTCGTTCAGCGTAGTGATGTAGTAGTAAACGTTCTCTTGTTTTTCACCGTACATACGCTCCAGACCGTCATGCATGATGACAGCAACTTCGTAAGCGTAAGCCGGGTCGTAAGAGATACAGTTCGGGATAGTCAGCGACTGAATGTGGCTGTGACCATCTTCGTGCTGCAGACCTTCGCCGTTCAGGGTGGTACGACCGGAAGTACCGCCGATCAGGAAGCCACGCGCTTGCTGGTCGCCAGCCGCCCAGCACAGATCGCCAATACGCTGGAAGCCGAACATCGAGTAATAGATGTAGAACGGGATCATCGGCAGATTGTTGGTGCTGTAAGAGGTCGCCGCTGCCAGCCAGGAACAACCTGCGCCCAGCTCGTTGATCCCTTCCTGCAGAATCTGACCTTTCTCGTCTTCTTTATAGTAAGCAACCTGCTCGCGGTCCTGCGGGGTGTACTGCTGACCGTTCGGGCTGTAAATACCAATCTGACGGAACAGACCTTCCATACCGAAAGTACGCGCTTCGTCGGCGATGATCGGTACCAGACGATCTTTGATCGACTTGTTCTTCAGCATCACGTTCAGAGCACGAACGAAAGCGATAGTGGTAGAGATCTCTTTGCTCTGCTCTTCCAACAGCGCGCCGAAGTCTTGCAGGCTCGGCAGCTCAAGCTTCTCGGTGAAGTTCGGCTGACGGCTTGGCAGATAACCGTGCAGTTTCTGACGCTGAGCGTGCAGATAGGTATGCTCTTCAGAACCTTCCGGGAAGGTGATGTACGGCAGTTTTTCGATATCTGCATCAGACACCGGCACATTGAAACGGTCGCGGATGTGACGCACGCCGTCCATGTTCATTTTCTTAACCTGGTGCGCGATGTTTTTACCTTCAGCCGCGTCGCCCATGCCGTAACCTTTAATGGTATGAGCAAGGATTACTGTCGCTTTGCCTTTGGTTTCCTGCGCTTTCTTGAATGCAGCGTAGATTTTCTTCGGATCGTGACCACCACGGTTCAGTGCCCAGATCTGCTCGTCAGTCCAGTCTGCAACCAGTGCTGCGGTTTCAGGATATTTACCGAAGAAGTGTTCACGAACGTACGCACCATCTTTCGATTTGAAGGTCTGGTAGTCGCCGTCAACGGTTTCGTTCATCAGCTGGATCAGTTTACCGCTGGTATCTTTACGCAGCAGTTCATCCCAACGGCTACCCCACATCACTTTGATCACGTTCCAGCCAGCACCTTCGAAGATGCCTTCCAGTTCGTTGATGATCTTGCCGTTACCGGTGACCGGGCCGTCAAGACGCTGCAGGTTACAGTTGATAACGAAGACCAGGTTATCCAGTTTTTCACGGGTAGCGATGGTGATCGCACCTTTGGATTCCGGTTCGTCCATTTCACCGTCGCCGAGGAACGCGTAAACGGTCTGTTTAGAGGTATCTTTCAGGCCACGGTGTTCCAGATATTTCAGGAATTTAGCCTGGTAAATAGCACCAATCGGCCCCAGACCCATAGATACGGTCGGGAACTGCCAGAATTCCGGCATCAGTTTCGGGTGCGGATAGGAAGAGAGGCCATTGCCGTGAACTTCCTGACGGAAGTTATCCAGCTGCTCCTGAGTCAGACGACCTTCCAGGAAAGCACGAGCGTACACGCCCGGGGAGATGTGGCCCTGGAAGTAAACCAGGTCGCCGCCATCCTGCTCGTTGCGTGCACGGAAGAAGTGGTTAAAGCACACATCATAAATGGTTGCGGAAGACTGGAAGGACGCCATATGGCCGCCCAGTTCGAGGTCTTTTTTCGACGCACGCAGCACCGTCATGATGGCGTTCCAGCGGATAGCTGAACGAATACGGCGTTCCAGTTCCAGATTACCCGGATACTCCGGTTGTTCTTCAACGGGGATGGTGTTGATGTAGTTGCTGATACCTGTGCCTGCGGCTACGTTTACACCGCCTTTGCGGGCTTCAGCAAGCAGTTGGTCGATCAGATACTGAGCACGCTCAACACCTTCTTCACGGATGACCGATTCGATCGCCTGGAGCCAGTCGCGAGTTTCGATCGGATCCACGTCATTTGGGAAACGTTCTGACATGGGTTATTCCTTATCTATCTAATAACGTTGAGTTTTCTGGAACCTGTCCCATTGAACTCTCGCCGGAAAGCTCAATAAGACAGGTTCTACGTTTAGTTGCCGCGCTTTTATATGCGCTTGATTTACAACATCTTCTGGATAATTTTTACCAGAAAAATCACTAATTCTTTCGTTGCTCCAGACGACGCAGAGAACGCTCACGGCGGCTCTCTTCACGACTTCTGTCGAGCAAAATTTCTTCGATAAAGGCCAGATGGCGATGCGATGCTTCGCGCGCTTCTTCCGGCTTACCGGCCATAATCGCTTCAAATATGCGGGTGCGGTGACTACTCACCAGCGGCAGCATCTCGCGACGCGAATAGAGCAATTCGAAGTTCTGGCGGACATTCTGGGCCAACATCGGCTCCATACACCTTAGCAGATGAAGCAGAACCACATTGTGGGCCGCTTCAGTGACAGCAATCTGATACTGGAGTACGGCGTTTGATTCCGCGTCCAGATCGCCAGACTGCTGCGCCAGCTCTATGGCGTGGTGGAGTTCACGGATGCGTTCCTTGTCTTCATCGGTACTACGCAGCGCGGCGTAATAAGCGGCGATACCTTCCAGGGCGTGTCGTGTTTCGAGCAAGTCATACTGTGACTCAGGATGGTCGGAGAGCAGCTCCACCAGCGGATCGCTGAAGCTTTGCCATAGGCTGCTCTGGACAAAAGTGCCGCCACCCTGGCGACGAAGCAACAAGCCCTTCGCTTCGAGACGTTGAATCGCCTCACGCAAGGAGGGACGGGAGACGTCAAACTGTTTTGCCAGTTCGCGTTCCGGTGGGAGTTTTTCGCCCGGGCGGAGAGTGCCTTCGAGGATCAAAAACTCCAGTTGCTGCTCAATCACATCGGAGAGTTTTGGTTGGCGGATTTTGCTGTAGGCCATGAGTTCCTGTCTTAAGCCACTTGCCGAAGTCAATTGGTCTTACCAATTTCATGTCTGTGACGCTAAAGTAACAAAGTATTCACCTTATGTCCATACAGGTTTTGATTGAAATCATGAAACTGTGCACATTTTAACAACTTGACATATATAACGTTTCAAAGTTGTAACTATGCACAAATGTAGACTTTACGTAGGAAAGGAGTTTTTTAACGATTATTAAACTATAAAAATCCGAATTGAACCGATTCACTTACCAATTTTGTGATTTTTAATTCAATTAAAACGAATTTAAATTCATTCTACATATTGAGAGGGATTGAGGCTGAGCTTTACAAACGGTTTCTTTTTAAGCAACTCATCTTCAACCATGCATAAAGCGGGTGCATTCGCTGCCGCATACCATTATTCTTGATCTGACGGAAGTCTTTTTGTAACAATTCAAACTTCTTTGATGTAAACAAATTAATACAACAAACGGAATTGCAAACTTACACACGCATCACTGCGTAGATCAAAAAAACAACCACCGCACGAGGTTTCATGATGGAAGGTCAACAGCACGGCGAGCAGCTAAAGCGCGGCCTTAAAAACCGCCATATTCAGCTTATCGCGCTGGGTGGCGCGATAGGGACCGGGTTATTCCTGGGTAGCGCCTCCGTAATACAGTCCGCAGGGCCAGGGATTATCCTGGGTTACGCCATTGCTGGTTTTATCGCCTTTCTGATCATGCGTCAGCTGGGTGAAATGGTGGTCGAAGAACCTGTCGCAGGCTCCTTTAGCCACTTTGCTTATAAATACTGGGGCAGTTTTGCCGGTTTCGCCTCTGGCTGGAACTACTGGGTACTGTACGTTTTAGTTGCCATGGCTGAGCTGACTGCCGTGGGTAAATACATTCAGTTCTGGTATCCGGAAATCCCCACCTGGGTTTCTGCCGCCGTATTCTTTGTGGTGATTAACGCCATCAACCTGACCAACGTTAAAGTGTTTGGCGAGATGGAGTTCTGGTTTGCCATTATCAAAGTTATCGCGGTGGTCGCGATGATCATCTTCGGCGGCTGGCTGCTATTCAGTGGCAACGGCGGCCCGCAGGCGACCGTTAGCAACCTGTGGGATCAGGGTGGTTTCCTGCCGCACGGCTTCACCGGGCTGGTGATGATGATGGCGATTATCATGTTCTCGTTCGGTGGTCTGGAACTGGTGGGGATCACCGCAGCAGAAGCTGATAACCCGGAGCAAAGTATCCCGAAAGCGACTAACCAGGTTATCTACCGCATCCTGATTTTCTATATTGGTTCGTTAGCCGTTCTGCTCTCACTGATGCCGTGGACCCGCGTTACCGCCGATACCAGTCCGTTTGTGCTGATCTTCCACGAGTTAGGCGATACCTTTGTGGCGAATGCGCTGAACATCGTGGTACTGACTGCGGCGCTCTCCGTGTACAACAGCTGCGTATATTGCAACAGCCGTATGCTGTTTGGTCTGGCACAACAGGGTAATGCGCCAAAAGCGCTGGCGTCTGTCGATAAACGCGGCGTACCGGTTAACACCATTCTGGTGTCTGCGCTGGTTACAGCATTGTGCGTATTGATTAACTATCTTGCTCCGGAATCCGCATTTGGCCTGTTAATGGCACTGGTGGTATCCGCACTGGTGATCAACTGGGCGATGATCAGTCTGGCGCATATGAAGTTCCGTCGCGCCAAGCAGGAACAAGGCGTGGTAACTCGCTTCCCTGCTCTGCTTTATCCGCTGGGTAACTGGATCTGCCTGCTGTTTATGGCGGCGGTACTGGTGATTATGCTGATGACCCCAGGAATGGCGATTTCGGTATACCTGATCCCGGTATGGCTGATCGTGTTAGGTATCGGCTATCTGTTTAAAGAGAAAACCGCCAAAGCCGTAAAAGCGCATTAATCTCTCTACGCCCTCACCCGTACAGGGTGAGGGCAATAATCTTTACACCAACGCCCCGTAAATCGTCAGTAGTGCAATCACCACCACGACCACGAACGAGGTTTTCTTCGCCATTGAAACCGCTGCCTTCGGCGTCTCCACCTTATCGACATGCGGTTCACGCGCCAGAGAGAACTGCGCCAGACGCGTTAACACCTGATACTGCGAAGTATGGAAATCACCCAGCGAAGCAAACCAGGCCGGTAACGCTTTCTCACCATGACCGATCAAGGCATATACCACACCCGCAAGACGAACCGGCACCCAATCCAGTACATGAAGCACGGCATCAATGCCGGACTGTAAACGATGATGCGGCGTCTGATATCGCGCCAGCCAGTATTGCCATGCACGCAAAAACGCATACCCCATCAGCGTAACGGGTCCCCAGGTTCCCCCCACAATCAGCCAGAACAGCGGTGCAAGATAAAAACGAAAGTTAATCCACAGCAATGCATTTTGCAGCTCACGCAAATACTCACGTTCGTCGCAGCCTGCCGGGACGCCGTGAATCATGGTGAGTTCGCCAGCCATCGTGGCACGGGCATGGCTATCATTACGTGAAGCAGCTGTCAGATAAGCATGATAATGAAGACGAACTTTACCTGCGCCAATACACAGCAAACCAATCAGCAGCCACACCAGTAGCGTGGGAACGTTGAACAATACTCCCTGCAATGCGCGTAACAGTAAAAAAGTCACGCCCATCGCAATAATGGTCATGCCTAACGTGCGCCCGAGAGAAAAATGTTTCACCCGCCGAAAGAACGCTTCAAGACGATGATCAAGCTGCCAGTGCTCGCCCAACTTAAACAGGCGCTCGAAAATTAACACCAGTAAGGTTGTAAATAGCGTCATGTTGTCTCCTTGCTGACCAGCACACGAAACCGTGCCCAATCAAATGCAGGACCGGGATCGGTTTTCCGATCCGGCGCAATATCACAATGGCCCGTCATGTTTTTAGCGATATCCGGATAGCAATCAATCAGTGCCCGCGTAACCGCCGCAAGCTGTTGATACTGCGCATCGGTATACGCCAGCGTATCGGTGCCTTCAAGCTCAATCCCAATAGAAAAATCATTGCAGCGTTCGCGCCCCTGATACTGAGAGACTCCCGCATGCCATGCACGTTTATCGAAAGGAACATACTGGACTATTTCACCATCACGGCGAATCAAACAGTGAGCGGAGACGCGCAAATGGGCGATCTCAGCAAAGAAAGGATGTGCCTGCGGATCAATAGTTCCAGTGAATAATGCGTCGATCCACGGACCGCCAAACTCGCCTGGCGGCAGGCTAATATTGTGCACCACCAGCAGGGTGGGTGTTTCGTCATCCGGGCGGCAATCGTAATGTGGTGAGGGAACGCGGCGCGCGCCAACCAGCCACCCCTGTTCTAACAACATGCAGGATCTCCTTATATGTGGTGCTAATACCCGGTTCAGAGTAGCATGTTTCTACCTTATGATTCGTTAGCTATCTGGAGTTTTAACATGCCGCCTCGCCGCTATAACCCTGACACCCGACGTGACGAGCTGCTGGAACGCATTAATCTCGATATCCCCGGCGCGGTGGCCCAGGCGCTGCGGGAAGATTTAGGCGGAACAGTCGATGCCAACAATGATATTACGGCAAAACTTTTACCGGAAAATTCTCGCTCTCATGCCACGGTGATCACCCGCGAGAATGGCGTCTTTTGCGGCAAACGCTGGGTTGAAGAGGTGTTTATTCAACTGGCAGGCGACGATGTCACCATAATCTGGCATGTGGATGACGGCGATGTCATCAATGCCAATCAATCCTTGTTCGAACTTGAAGGCCCATCCCGCGTGCTGTTAACGGGCGAACGCACTGCGCTTAATTTTGTGCAAACCCTTTCAGGAGTTGCCAGTAAGGTACGCCACTATGTCGAATTGCTGGAAGGCACCAACACGCAGTTGTTGGATACGCGCAAAACCTTACCCGGCCTGCGTTCAGCTCTGAAATACGCGGTACTTTGCGGCGGCGGAGCGAATCACCGTCTGGGGCTTTCTGATGCCTTCCTGATCAAAGAAAACCATATTATTGCCTCCGGCTCAGTGCGCCAGGCGGTCGAAAAAGCGTCCTGGCTGCACCCGGATGCGCCAGTAGAAGTCGAAGTAGAGAATCTGGAAGAACTTGATGAAGCCCTGAAAGCAGGAGCCGATATCATCATGCTGGATAACTTCGAAACAGAACAGATGCGCGAAGCCGTCAAACGCACCAACGGCAAGGCGCTACTGGAAGTGTCTGGCAACGTCACTGACAAAACACTGCGTGAATTTGCCGAAACGGGCGTGGACTTTATCTCCGTCGGTGCGCTAACTAAACACGTACAAGCACTCGACCTTTCAATGCGTTTTCGCTAATAGTTGACAGATTTATCCGCTCCATCGCGGGCGGATAATCTCCCCTTCCCCAACTTTCTTCGTAACGCCTCGCAAATTTCTTGTCTTTCGCTGCAACGAAATAAAAAACCTCGGAATCTGCTTTCCCGTTTCGTTTTTTGCCCCTCGCCTGTGCTGATGGCGTTTGCCAAAGTAGCGCCAACCAAATCAAGGAGCGAAACAGATGGACAAGCAACGCGGTTTTACACTTATCGAACTGATGGTGGTTATTGGCATCATTGCCATTTTAAGCGCCATTGGTATTCCCGCTTATCAAAACTACCTGCGCAAAGCCGCACTCACCGACATGCTACAAACCTTTGTGCCTTACCGTACCGCCGTAGAGTTGTGCGCGCTGGAACATGGTGGATTAGATACCTGCGACGGTGGCAGCAATGGCATTCCCTCGCCTACCACCACCCGCTATGTTTCAGCCATGAGTGTGGCAAAGGGCGTGGTGTCGCTGACCGGGCAAGAAAGTCTCAATGGGCTAAGCGTCGTCATGACACCGGGTTGGGATAACGCAAACGGCGTCACCGGCTGGACGCGCAACTGCAATATTCAAAGTGACAGCGCATTGCAGCAAGCCTGCGAAGATGTCTTCCGCTTTGATGACGCCAACTAAGGAGCGGCAATGAATATTCCACAGCTCACTGCCCTGTGTCTGCGTTATCATGGAGTCTTGCTGGATGCCAGCGAAGAGGTGGTTCATGTTGCGGTAGTCGATGCACCTTCGCATGAGCTACTGGACGCATTGCATTTCGCTACCACCAAACGTATTGAGATCACCTGCTGGACGCGCCAACAAATGGAAGGTCACGCCAGTCGCACACAACAGACATTGCCCGTAGCTGTTCAGGAGAAGCATCAGCCCAAAGCAGAGTTGCTAACTCGAACGTTACAATCTGCGCTGGAACAACGCGCGTCTGATATTCATATCGAACCAGCGGACAATGCCTACCGCATCCGCTTGCGTATCGACGGCGTATTGCATCCTTTACCGGATGTTTCACCGGATGCCGGAGTCGCATTAACCGCCAGATTAAAAGTGCTGGGAAACCTGGATATTGCGGAACATCGCCTGCCGCAGGACGGGCAATTCACTGTCGAACTGGCAGGAAACGCCGTCTCATTTCGTATTGCGACCTTACCATGTCGGGGTGGTGAAAAGGTGGTATTAAGGTTGTTACAGCAGGTGGGTCAGGCACTGGATGTCAACACGCTTGGAATGCAGCCGTTACAACTGGCGGACTTTGCTCATGCCTTGCAACAACCACAGGGACTGGTGCTGGTAACTGGCCCTACCGGCAGCGGCAAAACGGTCACGCTTTATAGTGCCCTGCAAAAGCTGAATACCGCTGACATTAATATTTGTAGCGTCGAAGATCCAGTTGAGATCCCCATAGCCGGACTAAACCAGACGCAAATCCATCCGCGTGCCGGACTCACCTTTCAGGGCGTTTTGCGTGCGTTATTGCGCCAGGATCCTGACGTCATCATGATCGGAGAGATCCGCGATGGCGAAACAGCAGAGATCGCTATTAAAGCGGCGCAAACTGGTCACCTGGTGTTGTCTACCCTACACACTAATTCCACCTGCGAAACGCTGGTACGTTTACAGCAAATGGGGGTCGCCCGCTGGATGCTATCATCGGCGCTTACGCTGGTAATAGCCCAGCGTCTGGTACGCAAACTTTGCCCACATTGTCGCCGGCAGCAAGGGGAGCCCATCCACATTCCAGACAATGTATGGCCATCGCCGCTGCCCCACTGGCAGGCACCCGGTTGTGTACATTGCTACCACGGTTTTTATGGTCGTACGGCCTTATTTGAAGTTCTGCCCATAACGCCGGTCATTCGTCAGCTTATTTCCGCTAATACCGACGTTGAATCGCTGGAAACGCACGCACGACAGGCGGGTATGCGTACGCTTTTTGAAAACGGCTGCCTGGCCGTAGAGCAAGGCTTAACCACCTTTGAAGAGTTAATCCGCGTACTGGGGATGCCGCATGGCGAGTAAGCAACTCTGGCGCTGGCATGGCATAACCGGCGACGGCAATGCGCAAGATGGGATGCTATGGGCAGAGAGCCGTACTTTACTGCTTATGGCACTACAGCAACAGATGGTTACCCCACTAAGCCTGAAGCGAATCGCCATCAATTCTGCGCAGTGGCGAGGAGATAAAAGCGCGGAAGTCATTCATCAACTGGCGACGCTACTCAAAGCAGGGTTAACGCTTTCTGAAGGGCTGGCTCTGCTGGCGGAACAGCATCCCAGTAAGCAATGGCAAGCGTTGCTGCAATCGCTGGCGCACGATCTCGAACAGGGCATTGCTTTTTCCAATGCCTTATTACCCTGGTCAGAGGTATTTCCGCCGCTCTATCAGGCGATGATCCGCACGGGTGAACTGACCGGTAAGCTGGATGAATGCTGCTTTGAACTGGCGCGTCAGCAAAAAGCCCAGCGTCAGTTGACCGACAAAGTGAAATCAGCGTTACGTTATCCCATCATCATTTTAGCGATGGCAATCATGGTGGTTGTGGCAATGCTGCATTTTGTTCTGCCGGAGTTTGCCGCTATCTATAAGACCTTCAACACCCCACTACCGGCACTAACGCAGGGGATCATGACGCTGGCAGACTTTAGTGGCGAATGGAGCTGGCTGCTGGTGTTGTTCGGCTTTCTGCTGGCGATAGCCAATAAGTTGCTGATGCGCCGACCGACCTGGCTTATAGTGCGGCAGAAATTGCTGTTACGCATCCCGATTATGGGTTCACTGATGCGGGGACAAAAACTCACGCAGATCTTTACGATTCTGGCGCTGACACAAAGTGCAGGCATTACTTTTTTACAGGGCGTAGAGAGCGTCAGAGAAACAATGCGCTGCCCGTACTGGGTGCAACTTCTGACACAAATCCAGCACGATATCAGTAACGGTCAACCCATCTGGCTGGCGCTAAAAAATACCGGTGAGTTTAGCCCGCTCTGTTTGCAATTAGTGAGAACAGGAGAGGCATCCGGCTCTCTGGATCTCATGTTAGACAACCTCGCCCATCATCATCGGGAAAACACAATGGCGCTGGCGGATAACCTCGCAGCCTTACTGGAACCGGCGTTGCTGATCATAACGGGAGGAATTATTGGTACGCTGGTGGTGGCAATGTATCTGCCAATTTTCCATTTAGGCGATGCGATGAGTGGGATGGGATAACGCTGGCGTGTTGCTCCACGCCAGCGTTGGGAGATTACAGGTTGTTGAAGATGCGGTTTTCTTGTTCCTGCACACGAATAAACGTGGTGCGCTTGGTCAGCTCTTTCAGGCGTGAAGCCCCAACGTATGTACAAGCTGAACGCAGGCCGCCCAAAATATCTCGCGCGGTATTTTCAACCGGGCCTCGCAGCGGCAGCTTAACGGTTTTACCTTCTGCTGCGCGATATTCCGCAACGCCGCCAACGTGACGTTTCATCGCAGACTCGGAGCTCATGCCGTAGAACAGCATAAATTTCTCGCCGTTCTCCTCAACGATGCGACCGCCGCTCTCTTCGTGGCCCGCCAGCATGCCGCCAAGCATGACGAAATCGGCACCGCCGCCAAAGGCTTTCGCCACATCGCCCGGCGTGGTGCAGCCACCATCGCTGACGATCATTCCGCCCAGACCGTGCGCAGCATCGGCACATTCGATTACCGCAGAAAGTTGCGGATAACCGACGCCTGTTTTGACGCGAGTTGTACAAACAGAACCTGGGCCAATGCCAACTTTAACGATATCAGCACCGGAGAGGATAAGCTCCTCACACATTTCACCAGTCACTACGTTACCAGCACAAATGGTTTTGGTCGGCCACGCTTCACGCGCTTTCGCAACGAACTGCACGAAGTGTTCGGAATAACCATTCGCCACGTCAATACAAACGAAGTTTAATGCCGGGTTCAGGTCGAGAATCTGTTTAGTTTTTTCGAAATCCGCATCAGACGTACCGGTAGAAACCATCACATGTTTCAGCACATCAGCGGAAGAATTGTTGATAAACGCTTGCCACTCTTCGACAGAATAGTGTTTATGCACAGCAGTCAAAATATCAAAAGAAGCCAGCGCAGAGGCCATAGAAAATGTGCCTACGGTGTCCATATTTGCGGCGATAATCGGCACGCCGGACCAGCTCTGACCTGAATGTTTGAAGGTGAATTGACGTTCCAGTTCAACATCGGAACGGCTTTTAAGAGTGGAGCGTTTAGGGCGGATGAGAACGTCTTTAAAACCTAACTTCAGATCTTCTTCAATACGCATGTGCGGATTCCTGGGGTTAATGGCTATAAGGGTAAGAGCGCAACTCCAGTGACGCTATCATACGCACTAATCAATGCGGCGCAAGACTGCGAAATTGTCTTTTTTTACGCTACAATCCCATAAATTTACCTGGTAAATAGTGAGCGAACGTTTCATCAATTTCGCTTTCGTGCACTCATTTTTAACGTTTTGATAATCATGATGAATTCCCGGGAATATAAATTATGAGGTATATAGTTGCCTTAACGGGAGGCATTGGCAGTGGCAAGAGTACCGTTGCCAATGCGTTTGCTGATCTCGGAATTAACGTCATTGATGCCGATATTATTGCGCGTCAGGTGGTTGAACCAGGTGCACCTGCGCTACATGCCATTGCTGATCACTTTGGCGCTAACATGATTGCTGCTGATGGAACATTGCAGCGCCGGGCCTTGCGCGAGCGGATCTTCGCCAACCCGGAAGAGAAAAACTGGCTTAACGCCCTGCTGCATCCGCTGATTCAGCAAGAGACGCAACACCAGATCCAGCAAGCTACTTCCCCCTATGTACTGTGGGTTGTGCCATTGCTGGTAGAAAACTCACTGTATAAAAAAGCGAATCGAGTGCTGGTGGTGGATGTCAGCCCAGAAACGCAACTTAAGCGCACCATGCAGCGCGATGATGTAACTCGCGAGCATGTCGAACAAATCCTTGCTGCTCAGGCAACGCGCGAAGCCCGCCTTGCCGTGGCAGATGACGTCATTGATAATAACGGCGCACCGGATGCTATCGCATCGGATGTTGCCCGCCTGCACGCACACTATTTGCAGCTTGCGTCGCAGTTTGTCTCACAGGAAAAACCGTAATGCAGACCCAGGTCCTTTTTGAACATCCACTAAATGAAAAAATGCGTACATGGCTGCGCATTGAGTTTTTGATTCAGCAACTCACCGTTAATTTACCCATCGTTGACCACGCTGGCGCGCTGCATTTCTTCCATAATGTCAGTGAATTACTGGATGTTTTCGAGCGCGGCGAAGTCCGCACTGAGCTGTTGAAAGAACTTGACCGGCAGCAACGTAAACTCCAGACCTGGATTGGCGTGCCTGGCGTGGACCAGAGCCGTATTGAAGCATTAATTCAGCAGTTAAAAGCGGCGGGGAGCGTATTAATTTCCGCGCCGCGTATCGGGCAATTTCTGCGTGAAGATCGTTTGATTGCTCTGGTGCGTCAGCGACTGAGCATCCCAGGCGGCTGTTGCAGCTTTGATTTACCTACATTGCACATTTGGCTGCATCTACCCCAGGCGCAGCGCGACAGCCAGGTAGAAACCTGGATTGCCAGCCTGAACCCGCTCACCCAGGCACTTACCATGGTGCTGGATTTAATTCGCCAGTCGGCCCCCTTCCGTAAACAAACCAGCCTGAATGGTTTTTATCAGGATAACGGTGGCGATGCCGACTTGCTGCGCCTGAATCTGTCGCTCGATTCACAGCTTTATCCGCAAATTTCCGGACATAAGAGCCGTTTTGCCATTCGTTTTATGCCGCTGGACACTGAAAACGGACAGGTACCGGAACGTCTGGATTTCGAACTGGCCTGTTGCTAAGGAGTAAAAATGTCAGAAACTATTACGGTGAATTGCCCAACCTGCGGGAAAACGGTGGTGTGGGGTGAAATCAGCCCGTTTCGGCCATTTTGCTCCAAACGTTGTCAGCTGATCGACCTCGGAGAATGGGCTGCTGAAGAAAAACGAATCCCCAGCAGTGGCGATCTTTCCGAAAGCGATGACTGGAGCGAAGAGCCAAAGCAGTGACATTTGTCTGATGCCGCACGTAGGCCTGATAAGACGCGGGCAGCGTCGCATCAGGCATCTTGTGCAAATGTCGGATGCGGCGTGAACGCCTTATCTGACCTACAAAAACAAATTTATCAATGAGTTATAAATCCCTGTAGGCCTGATAAGACGCGCCAGCGTCGCATCAGGCATCGTGTGCGAATGTCAGATGCGGCGAAAACGCCTTATCTGACATACACACGCTTAAGCTTCGCAATTACCTGTTCATTGGCTGGCGGAAACTCATCGGCATTAAGACCGACCAGCGACATCCACTCACCGGGTTGCCCTTCTTTACCCCACGGCTCCCCTTCCCAGCGTTCGACCAGCCAAAACCACAGTGTTATATGCCTGTCCGGGAATTCATATTCCAGTTTTTCAAATAGCGAAAAATGTTGGGGGGTAATCCCGACTTCTTCCTGAAGTTCACGCACCACCGCCTGTTCCGGCGTTTCACCCATTTCAATTTTACCGCCGGGAAACTCCAGTTTATTCGCCATGTGCGCATCTGCTGCGCGACGCGTTATAAAGATTTCATTGTTCTCGTTGCGAATAATACCTACCGCAATTTGCAGCTTTTTCATTGTCTTAAACCTATAAAAAAGGCGCAGAATCCTGCGCCTTTTACTTTAACAGTTAGCTTTTATTGCAGGCGGCCATGGCACTGCTTGTATTTTTTACCAGAACCGCACGGGCAAGGATCGTTACGTCCTACTTTGCGCTCTCCGGTTTGCGCCGCCAGTGCAGCTGCGGCTGCAGAGTCGTCATCCTGATGGCTAAGCTGCTGCATTTGCGCTAAACGCTCGGCTTCCATACGACGCTGTTGTTCCAGCTCCTCAACCTCTTCAGGCATACGTACCTGGACTTTGCTCAACGTGCTGATAACTTCATATTTTAACGACTCCAGCATCGCTGCAAACATGGAGAACGATTCACGTTTGTATTCCTGCTTCGGATCTTTCTGTGCGTAGCCACGCAGGTGGATACCCTGACGCAGATAGTCCATCGCTGCCAGGTGCTCTTTCCACAGGGAGTCAAGCGTTTGCAGCATGACGCCTTTCTCGAAGTGACGCATCATCTCAGCACCAACCACTTCTTCTTTACGCTGATACACTTCGATGGACTGCGCCAGAATTCGCTCACGCAGCGTCTCTTCATGCAGTTCTGGTTCTTTATCCAGCCACTCGGCAATTGGCAAATCGAGGTCGAAATCGTTCTTCAGACGTTCCTGCAGCCCCGGAATATCCCACATTTCTTCCAGCGACTGTGGTGGAATGTAGGCATCAATGGTCGCTTTGAACACATCTTCACGAATGCTGTTAATGGTTTCGCTCACATCGCTGACATCCAACAGTTCGTTACGCTGGGAGTAAATGGCGCGACGCTGATCGTTAGCCACGTCATCATATTCCAGCAGTTGCTTACGAATGTCGAAGTTACGGCTTTCAACTTTACGCTGGGCGTTGGCAATCGCTTTAGTCACCCACGGGTGTTCAATGGCTTCGCCTGGCTTCATACCCAGTTTACGCATCATGCCGGATACTCGGTCGGAAGCAAAAATACGCATCAGCGCATCTTCCATCGACAGGTAGAAACGGGAAGAACCAGCATCCCCCTGACGACCAGAACGACCGCGCAACTGGTTATCGATACGACGGGATTCGTGACGCTCGGTACCGATGATATGCAGGCCACCTGCTTCCAGTACCGCATCGTGACGTACCTGCCAGTCGGCTTTAATTTTTTCAATTTGCTCTGCGGTCGGATTTTCCAGCGCGGCAACTTCTGCCTGCCAGCTACCACCGAGCACAATATCTGTACCACGACCCGCCATATTGGTCGCGATAGTCACCGCAGCCGGATAACCTGCCTGAGCAACAATCGCCGCTTCGTTGGCGTGGAATTTGGCGTTCAGGACGTTGTGCTTAATACCGGCTTTGGTCAGTTCGTTTGACACCAGCTCCGATTTTTCGATGGAGATAGTACCCACCAGCACCGGCTGGCCTTTCGCAGTACGTTCTTTGATATCTTCAATGATCGCCTGAATTTTTTCCGCTTCAGTCATGTAGACCAGGTCCGGCAGATCTTTACGAATCATTGGACGGTTGGTCGGAACAACGACGGTATCCAGCTTGTAGATTGAGCTAAATTCGAAAGCTTCGGTATCAGCAGTACCGGTCATCCCCGCCAGTTTTTCATACAGACGGAAGTAGTTCTGGAAGGTGATCGAAGCCAGCGTTTGGTTTTCGTTCTGGATCTGCACACCTTCTTTCGCTTCCACAGCCTGGTGCAGACCATCGGACCAGCGACGGCCCTGCATGGTACGACCGGTGTGTTCGTCAACGATGATAACTTCACCATCTTTAACGATGTAGTCGACGTCACGGGTAAACAGCGCATGAGCGCGCAGCGCCGCCGTTACGTGGTGCATCAGCATGATGTTGGCCGGAGAGTACAGAGACTCCCCTTCATCCATGATGCCCTCTTTCACCAGCAGTTCTTCAATCAGCACCAGACCACGTTCGGTCAGGTTCACCTGGCGAGATTTTTCGTCCACCGAGAAGTGGCCTTCGCCCTGGAAGGTTTCGGAGTCTTCTTTTTCCTGACGGATCAGGTGCGGAATAATTTTATTCACGCGTTTATACATTTCCGAGCTGTCTTCTGCCGGGCCGGAAATGATCAGCGGTGTACGCGCTTCATCGATCAGGATGGAGTCCACTTCGTCCACCAGCGCATAGTGCAGTTTACGCTGTACACGTTCTTCAGGGCTGAACGCCATGTTGTCGCGCAGGTAGTCAAAGCCGTATTCGTTGTTCGTACCGTAAGTGATGTCAGCTGCGTAAGCTTCGCGCTTTGCCGGTGCTGGCATGCCCGGCAGGTTGATACCGACAGTCAGGCCAAGGAATTCAAACAGCGGACGGTTGTTTTCGGCGTCACGTTGCGCCAGGTAGTCGTTGACGGTAACTACGTGCACGCCTTTACCGGTTAGTGCGTTCAGGTAAGCAGGCAGCGTTGCGGTCAGGGTTTTTCCTTCACCGGTACGCATTTCGGCGATGCAGCGTTCGTTAAGAACCATACCGCCGAGTAACTGAACGTCGAAGTGACGCATACCAAAGACGCGCTTACTTGCCTCACGTACCACGGCGAAAGCTTCCGGGATCAGATTTTCCAGCACTTCGCCTTTTTCCAGACGTGCACGAAACTCTGCGGTTTTCCCTTTCAGTTCTTCGTCGGAGAGTTTTTCCATCTCCGGTTCCATGGCATTGATGATGTTGACCACTTTGCGCATCCGGCGCAGGGTGCGATCGTTACGACTACCGAAAACTTTAGTTAACAATTTGATTAGCATAATAAAATCTCAAACGCCCCGCGTTGCGGAGTTAATAAAATGAAGTAAAGGTTTATTGTTGTTAGGTGAGGCGTTGAGGGCCAGCACGGATGCCTTGCGCCTGGCTTATCCAGACGGGCGTGCTGAATTTTGCTTGTGGGGTAAAATGCGCATAATCAATGCGATAACCCTTTTCAGACGGCGTGCCTTCCTGGGTCAGCAGCGCGCTGAGCGTATCCAGTAATGCAAGATGTTGCGCCTGAAGAGGCAAAGATTCTTCAGCAACGGGCAGTGTTTGCGGTGCCATTGCGAAAGAAAGATGACGGATTACCGTGCGAATGGCATGTTGATGCCAGTAATCAACGGAATAGTTCGAATTCGGGCGGCGTGTGTTCGCTTCCAGCAAGGCCAATTGACCAAAGTTAACTTTGGCTGAAGGCTCGTGGTTGCGGGTTGTCGCTTTTGCGGGCGCGTTTGGTTCGGCGGCGTTGCTGAGCGCAGGCAAACCTAAACTCGCCGCAACCATCCCTAATAAGAGATGCGGCCAGAAGTAGCGTTTACCAAACTGTCGCCAGCGCGTCAGTATTCCACTCACGTTATTGCCATCCCGATCGTATTCAAACGTATTTAGCGCACAAATCTTATCATTAAAGCCTGCAGTCCACAGCACGAATGAAGATAAGTTGTGCGGAAAAGTGCTTAAGAAAACAGCGTTCGCACCGTTTTTTATAGCTCTTATAAAATTCAAAAAAAAACGACTGGTTCACCTGGCCGGAGAGAGTGCCAGATTTGCCAGTCGAATTTTATACGACAGTATAAATGTCGTTATGCCAGTACAGCTGAAGGCGCTTTGAAGGCCAACGGCAGTTCTGCGTCGTCCTGGAAGGTCACATATTCCCAGGCTTCCTGTTTCGCCAGGACAGCCTGCAGCAGTTTGTTATTCAGTGCATGACCGGATTTATAAGCGGTAAATGCACCAATAATATTGTGACCACACATGAACAAGTCACCGATCGCATCGAGCATTTTGTGACGCACAAATTCGTCTTCAAAACGCAGGCCGTCTTCGTTCAGTACGCGATAATCGTCAACAACGATGGCACAATCGAAGCTGCCGCCCAGGCACAAACCACGGGACTGCAGATATTCGATATCACGCATGAAACCGAACGTACGCGCACGGCTGATCTGGCGCATAAACGCATCAGCGGAGAAGTTCATCGCATAGCGCTGGTTGCTGGAATCAATAGCCGGATGGTTAAAATCGATGGTGAAATCCAGCGAAAAACCATTGTACGGCTTAAATTCAGCCCACTTATCGCCATCTTCGACACGAACAGTCTCTTTGATGCGAACAAATTTTTTGGCGCAGTTCAACTCGTCGATACCGGCGTCAAGCAGCAGGTATACAAACGGAGCGGCGCTGCCGTCCATGATCGGGATTTCCGGCGCGTTAACTTCGATAACAATGTTATCGATGCCCAGGCCCGCGAGAGCAGCATTGAGGTGCTCTACGGTTGAAATCCGTACATCATGCTCGTTGACCAGACACGTACAGAGCATGGTATCACGCACAGATTTGGCATCGGCCGGGAAATCTACCGGTGGATTCAAGTCGGTGCGACGATAGATGACCCCGGTGTTGGCCGGCGCAGGGCGTAACGTCAGGGTGACTTTCTTGCCGGTATGTAAACCGACACCCGTCGCCTGAACGATACGTTTAAGTGTCCTTTGTTTGATCATCGTATTATCTCGCCAAATTACCTATCCAACCGAAGTGTACTATACATTCGGCGGGCCAGTTTAGCACAAAGAGCCTCGAAACCCAAATTCCAGTCAATTCTTAATCAGCTTGCTTACGCAGGAATGCTGGGATATCCAGATAATCCGGCTCTTTCGCAGTTTGCGGCGCATTGTCATTCACGACTTTAGCAACTGGCTTCTGCTCCTGGGTCAGCGGAGCCATCCCATGCTGCTGGTAGCGATCCATCACTGGCTGCTGAACCTGCTTATTGGTCACCAGAGTGATTTCAGGACGTTTGTCCATGCCGATACCTGTCGCAACAACAGTTACGCGCAGCTCGTCATTCATATCCGGGTCAAGAGAAGTACCGATAACCACAGTCGCGTTGTCGGAAGCAAATGCACGGATGGTGTTACCTACCGTTTCGAACTCATCCAGACGCAGGTCGAAGCCCGCTGTGATGTTAACCAGCACGCCGCGTGCGCCAGACAGGTCGATATCTTCCAGCAGCGGAGAAGAAATAGCCATTTCAGCAGCTTCTTCCGCACGGTCTTCACCGCTCGCCACGCCAGAACCCATCATTGCGTAGCCCATTTCAGACATTACGGTGCGTACGTCTGCAAAGTCCACGTTCATCAAACCCGGACGAGTAATCAGTTCGGCGATGCCCTGAACAGCGCCTTTCAGTACATCGTTCGCTGCGCCAAACGCATCCAGCAGGGAGATACCGCGGCCCAGAACTTTCAGCAGTTTGTCGTTCGGGATAGTGATCAGAGAGTCCACATGCTTGGACAGTTCAGTGATCCCCTGCTCCGCGAATGCCATACGCTTCTTGCCTTCAAAGTTGAAAGGCTTAGTGACGACAGCAACGGTCAGGATACCCAAATCTTTTGCCACTTCAGCGACGACTGGTGCTGCACCTGTACCGGTACCACCACCCATACCCGCAGCAATAAAGACCATGTCTGCACCTTCCAGCGCCGCACGCAGTGCATCGCGATCCTCATCAGCCGCATTGCGGCCAACTTCTGGATTAGCGCCAGCGCCCAGTCCTTTGGTGATACCGCTACCGATTTGAATCGTCTGTCCAACCGCTGTTTTACGCAGCGCTTGTGCATCGGTATTTACCGCGAAGAATTCAACACCTTCAATACGCTCGCGCACCATGTGTTCAACAGCATTACCGCCGCCGCCGCCGACGCCGATGACTTTAATCACCGCGTCATTGGTAAGTTCCATTGGTTCAAACATAGTTTCTCTCCGATTTGTGCCTGTCGCCTGAGGCCGTAATCATCGTCGGCCTCATAAAAATTAAAACTCTTTTCGCAGCCAACTATTGAGTCGCTTGATCCACGAGCCAACTGATGCTGTAACACGTTTTTCTACTTCAGCTTCACCGTTAAGATGTGACTCTTTCCCATAGTGAAGCAATCCCACCGCCGTCGAATAATACGGCTCCTGAGCATAATCCGTTAAACCGGTAATGTTCAGCGGCGCGCCGATACGCACTTGCGTATGAAACACGCGCTGAGCACAGGCTGCAAGACCTTCGATCTGCGCTGCGCCACCGGTTAATACAATGCCTGCCGCCAGGTGATGTTTAACCCCTTGTTGGCGAAGCTTTTCCTGCAACTGCAATATCTCTTCGTTGACCAGGTTGAGCAGCTCGGTATAGCGCGGCTCGATCACCTCTGCCAGGGTCTGACGTTGCAGACTCCGCGGCGGACGACCACCTACGCTCGGCACTTCCACGCTCTCATCTTTTCCAACGATGGAACCCAGCGCACAACCGTGGCGAACTTTAATCGCTTCGGCGTCGCTTGGCGGCGTGCCAAAGGCGTAAGCGATATCACTGGTCACGACATTGCCAGCATAAGGAATTACCTTAGTGTGGCGCAATGCCCCACCGGTATAAACGGCGATATCCATTGTACCACCACCGATATCGACGACGCAGACACCCAGTTCACGTTCATCTTCCGTCAATACCGAATAACTTGATGCCAGTCCGGCAAATATCAGTTGGTCAACTTTCAGCCCACAACGTTCAACCGCTTTGACGATGTTTTTCGCCATATCGTTGTGACATGTGATCAGGTGCACTTTTGCCTGCATCCGCACGCCCGAAAGTCCTACCGGATTCTTGATCCCTTCCTGATAGTCAATCGCATACTCTTGCGGGATCACATGCAGCACACGATGCTCATCGCGCACACGCACCGATTTCGCGGTATGGACGACGTTTTCCACATCTTCTTGCGTCACTTCTTCTTCAGAAATAGGCACCATACCAATTTCATTCTGGCAGCTGATGTGCTTACCAGAAAGCGCCAGATATACCGAAGAGATCTGACAATCTGCCATCAATTCTGCCTGGTCAATGGCGCGTTGTACGCACTTGACCACGGATTCGAGGTCGTTCACCCCGCCTTTATCCATACCACGCGACGGGCAGCTGCCCACGCCAATGATATTGACCATACCGTCGGGCAGAACTTCCCCTACTAAAGCGGCAACCTTCGCGGTACCAATCTCCAGTCCTACTACCAGTTTTCTGTCCGTCGCCTTGATCATTGTTGTTCTGCCTGTGCCTGATTTTGTTGCTGAGTAGATTCCTCTGGCGGCAAGGGCGCCCAGCCTACTGCCGCTCCAGAGTCATAACGCAAATCAACGTAGCTAATCCGTTTGCCATCGGTTTGCGCCTGCTGCTGTAAAACCGGATAAAGTTCTACAAAGCGAGCCAAACGTTTCATCGTATCGCCCCGGCCAAGATTGAGCTTAATATCGTTATTCAGCGTCAACTGCCAGGAACGCCGCGCGGTCATCGCCGCTTCCTTCAGAGTAAATCTGTCCTTTGCCAGCATCTGCCCCATTTCGCGATAGCCCTGCAACACTTCATTGGCGCTGCCTTCCGGGCCATACAGCATTGGAAGCACCTGCTTGCTGGTGCGTTCTGGCGGCACGCTGAAGGTATTTCCTTCCGCGTCTACCATATGTTGATCATTCCACCGCGCAATCGGCACATATTCAACCAGATGAATCTTCAATTCATCAGGCCACTGCTTTCTGACGCTCACCTGCTTAATCCACGGCAGGCGTTGTTCTATTTGCGTCTGGATGATGTTGACATCCTGGGTCATAAAGGTACCCGGCTCACCCAATGCCAGGATCGACTGCCGGATATCGTCATTACGTGTGTAATGGCGTTCACCGGTCAACACCAGCTTTGAGAGCGGCAGGCGTTGCGCATCTTCCATCCAGCCCAACACGACCCAGCCGCTCACCAACACTGTCGTTAAAACGGTCAGCAGGAAAAGGATCCCCGCCAGACGCGTTCCATTATTGCGGCGAGAAGAAACCTCTTCTTCGCTGTTTCGCGTGTTCAGAGCAGCCTGCGACATATTAGTCCGCCAGTTCCAGAATTCGTACTACCAACTGCGAGAAGCTCATACCTGCCTGACGTGCCGCCATCGGCACCAGGCTGTGGCTGGTCATACCCGGTGAGGTATTGGCTTCCAGCAGATAAAACTGTCCATCGCTGTCCAGCATAACGTCAATACGTCCCCATCCTTTGCAACCTAACGTCGTCCATGCTTTCAGCACTAATGCCTGCAAATTGGCCTCTTGTGACGCTTCCAGACCTGCGGGGCAGAAATACTGTGTCTCATCAGAGAGATACTTCGCCTCATAATCATAGAAGGTTCCGGACGGTTGAATACGTATTGACGGTAAAATTTCTTCACCGAGTATCGCAACCGTGAACTCCGGCCCACTTAGCCATTTTTCAATCAATACTTCTTCATCGTGCTGAAATGCCAATCTTAATGCATCTTGTAGAGCATTTTCTGCTACTACTTTTGACATTCCCACACTGGAACCTTCGCGGCTCGGCTTAACGATAACCGGCAAACCCAGAGCAGAAATTTCTGCTAACTGCTTATCGCTCAGGCCTTTTTCAAACTCTGCGCGGGTTAACGCTACCCACGGCGCGACCGGTAAACCGGCACCTTGCCATAGAAGTTTGCTGCGTAGTTTATCCATTGAAAGCGCAGATGCCATCACTCCGCTTCCGGTATAAGGCAAGCCCATCAGCTCGAGCATCCCCTGCAGCGTACCATCTTCACCGCCGCGACCGTGTAGCGCGATAAACACTTTCTGAAAGCCCATCGACTTCAGTTGCGTCACGTCGACTTCTTTCGGGTCGACAGGATACGCGTCAATACCGCCTTCACGCAGTCCGGCTAACACCGCTGCGCCAGAATTCAGAGAAACTTCCCGCTCAGCGGAGGTCCCACCCAACAGGACCGCGATTTTATCAGTCATGTTGTTCTTCCTCCGGAGTTTGCGGCTTCAGTTTGATTTCAGCTAAAGAACGAGCAATTTTTCCAATATTACCAGCCCCCTGAACGAGAATCAGGTCGTTACCGGTTAATACCGGTGCCAGCATCTCGGCTACCCGCGCCGGATCCGGCACCAGAATGGGATCAATTTTCCCACGTCCACGAATTGTGCGACACAGCGAACGGCTGTCCGCTCCCGGAATTGGCGCTTCGCCAGCCGGATACACTTCCAGCATCAACAGGGTATCAACCTGCGTCAGCACATTGGCGAAATCATCATACAGGTCGCGCGTACGGGTAAAACGGTGCGGCTGAAACAGCATTACCAGGTTTTTATCCGGCCAGCCTGCGCGCGCCGCTTTAATGGTGGCGTCCACTTCCGTCGGGTGGTGGCCGTAGTCATCGACCAGCATTGCCGTACCGCTTTTACCATTCACTGGCTCCAGCGGGAATTCACCGAGGAAATCAAAACGGCGACCAGTCCCCTGGAAGCTTTCAAGCGCCCGCAAAATAGCCTCGTCGTCAATGCCCTCTTCCGTAGCAACCGCAACCGCAGCTGCGGCGTTCAGCGCGTTATGACGACCTGGCGCATTCAGGGTGACGCGCATCGGCTCTTTGTCCTGGCGCAGCAGCGTAAAGTGCCCCTGCGGGCCAATCTGCTGATAATCTTCTACACGCACGTCGGCATCTTCGCTGAAGCCGTAAGTCGTGGTCTGACGCCCCACTCGCGGTAACAATTCGCGGATCACCGGATCATCAACACACATCACCGCACGACCGTAAAACGGCAGGTTGTGCAGAAAATTAATAAAAGTCTGTTTTAAATTCTCAAAGTCGCCCTGGTAGGTATCCATGTGGTCGGCTTCGATATTGGTGACAATCGCCACCATCGGTTGCAGATGCAGGAACGATGCATCACTCTCATCTGCTTCGGCAATCAGGTACCGACCATGCCCCAAACGCGCATGAACCCCCGCCGCTTTTACCAGCCCGCCGTTAACGAAGGTTGGGTCGAGCCCCGCTTCTGCGTAGATGCTGGAAACCATCGCGGTGGTTGTCGTTTTGCCGTGCGTTCCGGCAATGGCGATGCCATGACGAAAACGCATTAACTCAGCCAGCATTTCGGCACGACGGATCACCGGAATACGCGCTTCATGAGCGGCGACAATTTCTGGGTTATCGGCAGAAATCGCGCTGGAAACAACGACCACGCTGGCATCACGTACGTTTTCCGGGCGATGGTTGAAATAAATCGTCGCACCCAGATTCATTAACTGCTGCGTGACCGGATTTGGCGCTAAATCGGAACCACTGATCTGATAACCTTCATTGGCCAGAACTTCGGCAATACCGCCCATACCGGCACCACCAATGCCGACAAAATGTATGTGCCGAACGCGACGCATTTCGGGCACGATGGAACGCAGTTTTGCCAATTGTTGTGTATTCATTCTTTACGCCATTAACTTCTTAAATTCATACGATGCAAAAGGCATCGCTACAATTACGCCCGGGCAACCCGGCTCACTTCATTTGCCACTCGCTCGGTGGCATCCGGAATGGATGCAGCGCGGGCGCGTTCTGCCATGGTTAATAAGGTTTCTCGCGACCACCCGGCCAGGGTGTTGGCGACAGCATCCACGCTAAGCTGTGGCTGCTCGATAATTTTGGCTGCGCCCGCTTTTTCCAGCGGTAGCGCATTCCAGTATTGCTGGCGGTCTTTATGTTGAAACGGCACAAACAACGCCGGTAGTCCTGCCGCGGCGATTTCACTCACCGTTAACGCACCGGAGCGGCAAACGACGACATCCGCCCACGCATACGCCGCCGCCATATCATCAATAAATTCCGTCACTTTATGCTGCGGTTGCCCCGCTTCGGCATACGCCTGTTCAACGGATTGTTGCGAACCTTTGCCGCTCTGATGCCAGATAGTGACTGAATCACCCAGTTTCGCAGCAACCTGCGGCATTGTCTGGTTAAGAATGCGTGCGCCCTGAGAACCACCCACTACCAGCACACGAACCGGACCTTCACGTCCAGCCAAACGTTGCTGCGGCAACGGCAGCGCCAACACATCGGTACGCACCGGGTTACCCACTACTTCCGCATTAGGGAAAGCACCTGGAAACGCCTGCATCACTTTGGTGGCAATCTTCGCCAGCCATTTATTGGTTAAGCCCGCAATACCGTTTTGTTCATGAAGTACAACCGGAATGCCTAACGACCACGCGGCCAGACCACCTGGACCTGACACGTAGCCTCCCATACCGAGCACCACGTCAGGTTTGTACGCTTTCATAATCGCCCGCGCCTGACGCCAGGCGTTGAAGATACGCAGCGGGGCAGCTATCAGTGCTTTTATACCTTTTCCACGCAGACCAGAGATACGAATGAAATCAATTTCGATGCCATGTTTTGGCACTAAGTCCGCTTCCATACGGTCGGCAGTCCCCAGCCAGCGAACTTGCCAACCCTGAGCCATTAGATGGTGCGCAACCGCCAGTCCCGGGAATACATGTCCACCGGTTCCGCCTGCCATCACCATTAATCGCTTTCCTTGACCACTCATCGTGAACCTCGTACAAACGCCTGCGCTTTCTCCAGACGCGTTTCATAATCAATACGCAACAGCATCATGATGGCTGTCGACATAATCAGTAAGCTCGAACCACCGTAACTGATCAGCGGCAATGTCAGACCTTTGGTCGGTAACATCCCCGCCGCCGCGCCTACGTTAACCAGCGCCTGGAAGCTAAACCAGATGCCAATAGAACAGGCGAGAAAACCGGAAAAACGGTGGTCAATTTCTAATGCTTTACGGCCAATCGACATCGCGCGAAAAGCGACGAAGAATACCATTAAAAGTGCCAGCACCACACCGACATACCCCAGTTCTTCGCCGATAATGGCGAAAATAAAGTCAGTGTGCGCTTCCGGCAGATACTCCAGTTTTTGTACCGAGTTACCTAAACCTTGCCCCCAAAGTTCGCCGCGACCAAACGCCATCAGCGATTGCGTTAACTGATAGCCGCTGCCAAAGGGATCTTCCCACGGGTTCCAGAATGCGGTAACACGGCGGATACGGTACGGTTCGGCGAGTATCAGCAACACAACCGCTGAAATGCCCATACCGATAATGGCAATGAACTGCCACAATTTCGCTCCCGCCAGGAACAACATCGCCAGCGTAGTCACAAACAACACCACCACCGTACCAAGGTCTGGCTGTGCCAGCAGTAACACTGCCAACACCAGAATCACGCCCATCGGTTTCAGGAAGCCGCGCAGGTTATTACGTACTTCGTCGCCTTTACGCACCAGATAGTTGGCGATATAGCAAAACAGCGACAGTTTTGTCAGCTCCGCAGGCTGGATACGCAGCAAACCGAGATCGATCCAACGCGATGCCCCTTTAACCGAGCTACCCACTACCAGGACGATCATCAGCAGGATGATAGATCCGAGCAGCATCGTGGCACTGTAGCGTTGCCAGAACTCCATCGGCAGACGCAGCGTAATGATCGCCAGAATAAACGCCAAAATCAGATAGACACCATCACGCTTCGCGAAGAAGAACGGATCGTTGGTTAAGCGTTGCCCTATGGGCATTGACGCCGAGGTCACCATGATAAAGCCAATCGCCGCGAGGCCGAAGGTCAGCCACAGTAAGGTGCGATCGTACATGATCAGGCTGTCGGTATCTTTTTCCCGCGAGCCCATCACCCAGCCCTTTAGCGCCGTGAAGATCCAGACCAGGATACTGAATCCTGGCAGGCGCGGCATTTTCAGGCGAGGGAGAGATAAACGCATCAACCTAACTCCTTCGCCAGACGGGCAAACTCATTGCCTCGTTGTTCAAAGTTCTTGAACTGATCAAGGCTGGCACAGGCTGGGGAGAGCAGAACCATATCGCCCGGCTGAACACGCGGAGCCAGCAAGCGCATCGCCTGTTCCATAGTTTCGGTTTGTTCTGCCACTTCCGGGCGTAGCGCCGCCAGCTGCGCGCCGTCACGACCGAAACAATACAGACGTACGTTATCGCCATTCAGGTAACGCGCCAGTGGGCTAAAGTCCGCCGATTTACCATCGCCACCCAGCAACAAATGCAGTGTGCCGTCTACGTGCAGGCCATTCAGCGCCGCTTCCGTACTGCCGACGTTGGTCGCTTTCGAATCGTTAATCCAACGTACGCCGTTATGCTCCAGCACAACTTCAAAGCGATGCGGCAGACCAGTGAATGTGGTTAACGCTTTCAGGCTGCTGGCACGCGGTAACCCTGCAGCATCTGCCAGCGCCAGCGCCGCCAGCGCATTGGTGTAGTTATGCTGCCCGGAAAGTTTCATCTCTTTCACATTCAGCACTTTCTCGCCTTTAACCCGCAGCCAGGTTTCGCCCTGCTGATGATTCAGGTGATAGTCACCCATGTTGACGCCAAAGCTGACGCAGCGTTCATCCGCACCGCGAATCGGCATTGTTAAGGCATCATCAGCATTAACCACGCAAACTTTCGCGTTTTCGTAAATGCGCAGTTTTGCTGCACGATACTGTTGTAAACCAAACGGATAGCGATCCATATGATCTTCAGTCACGTTCAGAATGGTCGCTGCTACCGCCTGTAAGCTGGAGGTGGTTTCCAGCTGGAAGCTCGACAGTTCCAGCACGTACAGTTCACACTCATCATCCAGTAGCATCAACGCAGGCAGGCCAATATTGCCACCCACACCAACGTTAACCCCCGCCGCTTTCGCCATTTCACCCACTAGCGTGGTGACCGTGCTTTTGCCGTTAGAACCGGTAATCGCCACAATCGGTGCTTGTGCTTCGCGACAGAACAGCTCGATATCGCCAACGATTTCGATTCCGGCATCAGCGGCAGCGCTTAAGGATGGATGCGCCAGTGCAATACCGGGACTGGCGACAATCAGATCTGCCGCCATCAGCCATTCATCATTCAGACTGCCCGTGTGGCGTTCTACGGCTTCGGGTAATTTATCCAGGCCAGGCGGTGTCATACGCGTATCCATAACGCGCGGCGTCACACCGCGAGCGAGGAAAAAGTCCACGCAGGAAAGCCCGGTGAGGCCCAGGCCGATAATGACGACATTTTTACCCTGATAATCAGCCATGATTAACGTACCTTCAGCGTTGCCAGACCAATCAGAACCAGCATCAGCGAAATAATCCAGAAACGCACAATGACGCGCGGTTCCGGCCAGCCTTTCAGTTCATAGTGGTGATGAATCGGTGCCATGCGGAAAATACGTTGTCCGCGCAGTTTAAAGGAGCCGACCTGCAGGATGACAGAAAGCGTTTCTACCACGAACACGCCCCCCATAATCACCAGCAGGAATTCCTGACGTAGCAGTACGGCGATAATGCCTAACGCACCACCTAACGCCAGCGAACCTACATCGCCCATAAAGACCTGCGCCGGATAGGTGTTAAACCACAGGAAGCCCAGTCCTGCCCCGACTATCGCGGTACAGACAATAACCAGTTCCCCGGCGTGTCGCAGATACGGTATATGCAAGTAGCTGGCAAAGTTCATATTGCCGGTCGCCCACGCCACCAGCGCAAAACC
Source organism: Escherichia sp. AM3 (assembly GCF_032029835.1). Taxonomy (NCBI): domain Bacteria; kingdom Pseudomonadati; phylum Pseudomonadota; class Gammaproteobacteria; order Enterobacterales; family Enterobacteriaceae; genus Escherichia; species Escherichia sp. AM3. The sequence goes on from NZ_JAVUPQ010000004.1 coordinate 127,278, forward strand.
ACCGGCGACAAATACGGTCGGCATAATTGCCAGGCCGTCGAGACCATCGGTCAGGTTTACCGCGTTGCCAGTACCCACAATGACGAAGTAAGCCAGCAGAATGTAGAACAGCCCCAGCTGCGGCATCACATCTTTAAAGAATGGGACCACCAGCTGCGTTGCGGGCGTGTCTTTGCCGGCAAGGTACAGGGCGAAGGCGACACCCAGCGCAATGACCGACATCCAGAAATACTTCCAACGAGCGATCAACCCTTTGGTGTCTTTACGCACCACTTTGCGATAATCATCAACAAAGCCAATAACACCGTAACCTACCAGCACCACCAACACGCACCAGACGTACGGATTGGACGGGTAAGCCCACAGCAGTACGGAGATCACAATCGCCGTCAGGATCATAATCCCGCCCATGGTCGGCGTACCGCGCTTGCTGAAGTGTGATTCAGGACCGTCGTTACGCACCACCTGACCAAAGGAAAGTTTTTGCAAATGAGCAATCATACGCGGGCCCATCCACAATGAGATGAACAGCGCGGTCAGCAGGCTGACGATGGCGCGAAACGTCAGATAGGAAAAGACGTTAAAGCCGGAATAATATTTGACCAAATGTTCGGCCAGCCAAACTAACATGTCCCATTCTCCTGTAAAGCGCGTACTACCTCTTCCATGGCGGCACTACGTGAACCCTTAACTAAAATCGTAATTACCTGTTGCTCAGCAATCAGTGATTTAAGACGCGTAATTAACGCAGTTTTATCAGCAAAATGTTCGCCAACGCCGCTGGCGGTGCTGATAGCATGGCTTTGTTTACCCACGCTTAACACGCGGTCAATACCAGCAGCTTTTGCCGCCTCGCCCACCTGTACATGGCAGGCTTCGCTTTCAGCGCCCAGTTCCGCCATATCGCCCACCACCAGCACGCGGTAGCCCGGCATTTCAGCCAGTACCTGGACTGCTGCAGTCATTGAACCGACATTGGCGTTGTAGGAGTCGTCGAGCAGCAACTGGTTTTCTGCCAGTTGGATGGGGAACAGACGGCCTGGAACAGCTTTCAGATTTGCCAGCCCCGCTTTGATAGCATCAAGCGTTGCGCCCACGGACATGGAGAGCGCAGCGGCTGCCAGCGCATTCGCAATATTGTGACGCCCCGGCAACGGCAGCAGAACATCGACGCTACCGGTTGGGGTTTGTAGGGTAAATTCCGTACCGTGCGAGGTCACATGGATATTGGTGGCGGTGAAATCGCTGTTGGCGGCATTGGGTGAGAAACGCCACACTTTGCGTGAGCCAATTACGCTCTGCCAGTTCAGCCAGTCGTTGTTGTCGGCGTTCATAATGGCGATACCGTTTTCCGGCAGGCCGCTAAAGATTTCACCTTTCGCTTTCGCGACACCCGCAAGCGAGCCAAAACCTTCCAGATGCGCCGCTGCCAGGTTGTTGACCAGCGCAGCTTCCGGGCGAGTCAGACTCACAGTCCAGGCTATTTCGCCCTGATGGTTCGCGCCAAGTTCAATAACTGCGTAATCGTATTCCGGCGTTAAGCGCAACAGCGTCATCGGTACACCGATGTCGTTGTTGAGATTGCCTGCCGTATAAAGCGTGTTGCCGCACTGGCTTAAAATCGCCGCCGTCATCTCTTTAACGGAGGTTTTGCCGGAGGACCCCGTCAGAGCAACCACGCGCGCCGGAACTTGCTGGCGAACCCATGCAGCCAGTTCACCAAACGCCAGACGCGTATCCTTGACGATTAACTGCGGCAGGTCGATGTCCAGCGGACGGCTAACCAGTAGTGCGCCTGCGCCGCCAGCTTTCGCCTGGTCGGCAAAATCGTGGGCATCAAAACGTTCGCCTTTCAGGGCAACAAACAGGCAGCCCGGCGTCAGTTTTCGGGTATCAGTGGTTACAGCATCAAGGGTGATATCTGCACCTTGCAGTTCACCGTTGAGAATGTCGGTAAGTTGGCTAAGGGTTACGCTAATCATGCAATCACCCCCAGCAGACGCGCCACCGTGACGCGATCGGAGTAGTCCAGACGCTGATTGCCAACAATCTGGTAATCTTCATGGCCTTTGCCCGCGACCAGTACCACATCATTCTCTTTAGCCTGCATAACGGCGCAAGTCACCGCTTCAGCACGGCCTTCCATCACTTTGGCATGTCCGGCATCTAACATTCCCGCCAGAATATCGTTGATGATGGCACGCGGTTCTTCGGTACGCGGGTTATCGTCCGTCACCACCGCCACGTCAGCAAACTCTTCGGCAATTGCGCCCATCAGTGGACGCTTACCTTTATCGCGATCGCCACCACAGCCAAAGACACACCACAGCTTGCCCGCACAGTGCAGACGCGCCGCCTGTAAGGCTTTTTCCAGTGCATCCGGCGTATGCGCGTAATCCACCACCACCGTCGGTTTGCCTGGCGCAGTGAACACTTCCATACGTCCGCAAACCGGTTGCAGACGCGCGGCGGTTTTCAGCAGATCAGCCAGTGGATAGCCGAGTGCCAACAGTGTCGCCAGCGCGAGCAGCAGGTTGCTGACGTTAAAAGCGCCCATCAGATGGCTTTCAATTTCGCCATCGCCCCAACTTGAGCTAAAGCGAATCGTCGCACCGCTGTCGTGATAGTTCACTTCGGTCGCTTTCAACCAGCGTCCGTGACAGTTCGGATTGATATGATCTTCCATTGATACCGCAACCGCGTCCGGCAGTTTTGCCAGCCAGCGGCGGCCCACTTCATCGTCGGCGTTAATAATCGCCTGACCGCAATGATGTTCAGAATAAAGCAGCCATTTCGCAGCTTCGTAGTGTTCCATATCACCATGATAATCAAGGTGATCGCGGCTTAAGTTGGTAAAGACCGACGCCGCAAATTTCAATGCCGCCACACGGTGCTGTACCAGCCCGTGGGAGGAAACTTCCATTGCGCAAAAAGTCGCGCCCTGATCCACCAGCCCCGCCAGCTCATGCTGAACATCGACTGCCGAACCGGTAGTATTTTCTGTCGGGATCACTTTCCCCAGCAGACCGTTACCAACGGTGCCCATTACCGCGCTGGTTTCGCCAAGCAGTTGGCTCCACTGCGCCAGCAGCTGGGTCGTCGTGGTTTTGCCGTTGGTGCCCGTTACGCCTACGAGACGTAAATTGTCAGAGGGTTCATGGTAAAAGCGGCCCGCCAGTGCAGATAAACGCTCATTGAGCTGGCTGAGATAGATGACCGGTACGCCGTGCATTTCACGGATTTCACCGTCGGTCGCCTCATCTTTCGCCTCTGCAATAATGGCAGCCACACCTTGCGCTATCGCCTGCGGGATATATCGACGCCCGTCCGCCTGATGACCTACTACAGCTACAAAGAGATCGCCCGCCGCAGCCACACGGCTGTCGAGTGTCATCTCTCGCAGTGCTCGCGAAGGTGCGTCTGGCACCCACGGAGCAAGAAGGTCGCGCAAATTACGATCTGCCACCTGTCCCCTCGCCTTGATTAATCACAAATTCATTTTTATCGCCCGTTGTCAGCGCATCCGGCTCGATGTTCATGGTACGCAATACGCCGCCCATGATGGCACCAAAGACCGGCGCGGAAACGGCGCCGCCGTAGTATTTACCCGCCTGCGGATCGTTGATAACAACAACCAGCGCGAAGCGCGGCTGACTCGCAGGCGCAACGCCTGCGGTATAAGCAATATATTTATTGATGTAGCGACCGTCCGGCCCGACCTTTTTCGCGGTACCGGTTTTAATGGCGATACGATAGCCTTTAATCGCCGCCTTCACGCCGCCGCCGCCCGGTAGCGCCACGCTTTCCATCATATGCACCACAGTGCGGACAATGGATTCCGGGAAGACACGTTCACCGGGAACCGGGGGGTCAACTTTGGTAATCGACAGTGGGCGATAAATGCCGTAGCTGCCGATAGTTGCGTAGACTCGCGCTAACTGTAACGGTGTTACCATTAGCCCGTAGCCGAAAGAGAAGGTGGCCCTCTCTATGTCAGACCACCGTTGTTTTTGAGGATATAAGCCACTGCGTTCTCCGACCAACCCCAAATTGGTCGCTTTTCCCAGTCCAAAACGTGAGTAAGTATCTACTAACGCTGAGGACGGCATCGCTAACGCCAGCTTGGAAACACCGACGTTACTCGACTTCTGTAATACCCCGGTCAGGGTTAATTCGCTGTAGCGTGCCACGTCTTTGATTTCGTGGCCGTTAATTCGATAAGGAACGGTATTGAGTACCGAGTTTTCTCGCACCACGCCACGTTGCAACGCGGTCATCACCACCATCGGTTTAACCGTTGAGCCCGGTTCAAACACGTCGGTGATGGTACGGTTACGCATCGCCTCTTTCGGCGTGCCGCTCAGATTATTTGGGTTGTATGACGGGCTGTTAGCCATCGCCAGCACTTCACCGGTGTTGACATCCACCAGCACGGCGCTACCGGACTCAGCCTTGTTAAAGGCCACCGCGTTGTTCAGTTCGCGATAAACCAGCGCCTGCAGGCGTTCATCAATACTCAGCGCCAAGTTGTGCGCTGCCTGGCTGTCAGTAGAAGAAATATCTTCAATTACGCGACCATAGCGGTCTTTACGCACAATGCGCTCACCCGGCTGCCCGGTAAGCCATTTATCGAAACTCTTCTCAACGCCCTCAATCCCTTGACTATCGACGTTAGTAAAGCCGATGAGGTGAGCAGTCACTTCGCCGGACGGATAGTAACGGCGAGACTCTTCACGCAGATGAATCCCCGGCAGTTTCAGTTTTTTGATGTAGTCCGCCATGTCAGGGTTCACCTGACGCGCCAGATAAATAAAGCGCCCTTTCGGGTTGGCGTTAATGCGGGCTGAAAGCTGATCCAGCGGAATATTGAGCGCGTTAGCCAGCGCCTTCCAGCGGTCACCGACGCTGATACCGCCAGCGTCATGCACTTCTTTCGGGTCAGCCCAAATCGCTTTTACCGGCACGCTCACCGCTAACGGGCGACCAGAACGGTCAGTAATCATGCCGCGGGAGGTGGAAACTTGCTGAACGCGAAGAGAACGCATGTCGCCCTCTTTCACCAGCATATCCGGGGAGATAACTTGTAACCACGCTACGCGTCCGAGCAGAAAAGCCAGCGCCAGGAGAATACAGCCGCATAACAACGCAAAACGCCAACTGATAAAGTTGGCATGTTCTTCCTGACGTTTTGGTTTCTGCGTTTTCGCCGCTGCTTTCATGCGTCGCGTTTATCCTTATTTTTGCACTACGATATTTTCTTGTGACGGATCAACATGCTGCATTTGCAGCTTTTCCGTGGCGATCCTTTCCACCCGGCTATGGTCGCCGAGCGCATTCTCTTCAAGGATCAGGTTGCGCCATTCAATGTCTAAAGCATCTCGCTCCAGCACCAGTTGTTCGCGCTGAGCGGTCAGTAAACGGGTATGGTGCGCCGTGGTTACCACAGTCACCGCCGTCAAAATAATGCAAATGAACAGGCAGAGTGGCAGCTTCCCAAATCGCAAAAGATCGTCACCGATAACACCAGGCAATGCATGGCGCTCGTGGCTTCCCATCGATCCTTTAACTTTGCTTAGAGCTTCTGTCACTCTGCTGATCATGCATTCGTCCTCTCTGCAATACGCAGAACTGAACTACGGGCACGAGGGTTCTCAGCCACCTCTTCTTCGCCCGGCATTAACTTGCCTAGTGCTCGCAGCTGACGGCCACCCAGTTTTTTGAGCTGCTCTTCAGTCATCGGTAACCCTGCCGGAACTTGCGGACCGCGGCTGTTTTCACGCATAAAACGTTTCACAATACGGTCTTCCAGCGAGTGGAAGCTGATGATCGAAAGCCGCCCACCCGGGGCCAGCACGTTGAGCGAGCTTTTTAGCGCCTGCTCTATCTCCTCCAGTTCACTGTTTACCCAAATGCGCACCGCCTGGAAGGTACGGGTCGCGGGATGTTTAAACTTATCTTTCACCGGCGTTGCAGCAGCCACGACTTCCGCCAGTTCTTTGGTGCGGGTCATCGGCTGTTCGCGGTTACGCTCGACAATGGCGCGGGCAATGCGTTTGGCAAAACGCTCTTCACCATAGGTTTTCAATACCCAGGCGATATCGGCTTCTTCTGCGGTTTGTAGCCATTCAGCGGCTGACTGCCCACGGGTTGGGTCCATACGCATGTCCAGCGGACCATCGCGCATAAAGGAAAAGCCGCGCTCAGCATCATCAAGTTGCGGTGAAGAGACGCCAAGATCGAGGAGAATGCCGTCGATCTTGCCGATAAGATCGCGCTCGGCAACGTATTCGCCCAGCGCGGAAAAAGGTCCGTGGATGATGGAGAAGCGCGGATCATCAATAGTCTTCGCAACGGCGATAGCCTGCGGGTCGCGATCGATCGCCAGCAAACGCCCCTCTTCGCCAAGCTGCGAGAGGATCAGACGTGAGTGACCACCGCGACCAAAAGTCCCATCAATGTAGATGCCATCAGGACGGATATTGAGGCCATTAACGGCTTCATCCAACAGCACCGTAGTATGTTTATAGTTTTCCATCATTTTATAGAGACAAGTCCTGCAGTCGCTCCGATAAGTCTCCGGTAGCCAACTGCTCTGCGTCGATATCTTCCTTGACCTGTTGATGCCAGGTTGTTTCATCCCACAGCTCAAACTTGTTGAACTGTCCAACCAGCATCACTTCTTTTGTCAGCCCGGCATGTTGCCGCAGTACTGGCGCGATTAACAATCGACCTGCGCCATCCATCTGACATTCGCTGGCATGACCTAACAGTAGGCGCTGCACACGGCGCTCAACCGGGTTCATGCTCGACAGACGCGATAATTTTTGCTCGATAATTTCCCATTCAGGCAGGGGGTAAAGCAGCAGGCACGGGTGATGAATGTCAATGGTGCAAACCATTTGACCGGCAGCGTTCTCAAGCAGCTGTTCCCGGTAACGGGTAGGCACTGATAAGCGCCCTTTGCTGTCGAGATTGACTAACGTTGCTCCCCGGAACATGCCAGCCTCACCCCTTATTCCCACTTTGCCCCACAATTTCCCACTGAAAGGAGTTTACGGAGCGGAGGAAAAGCTTGTCAAGCCAGTCACAAGGCATACCGAGGTAAAAAACCCGATGTTTACGGCTAATATCAGCGTTGTTTATTTTACGTCCAACGTGCGCAGCAAATTAACGTTATGAATAGCTGTAAGAAAAAATCCCTCATCGTCATCACCGTTTTAAAATGACTCACTATTTTCCACAGCAAATATAAAGTGTCAGTTTGCGACGCGAGCGGCATTTTAGGACATATCTTCCCCGGTTAACAGTCCCTGTTGCGTCTGTGTGGCGCTTGATGCCAGCGGGTTTGCGCAAAAGCAAAGAAAAGTGCTTGTTAAATCGGCAATTCATCTCTGCATGTAACAAAATAATGCAAAAACGCGCTGTCGATATCACTTAATTATTGTGAATTTCAGCTGGTGAGTTAATTAACGGGCGGGTTTAAAAGAACTTATCAATAATAGTCAGGAATAGTCTTATTTACTTTAAGGATATTGATGTCCATTCCCGTACTCTACGCGCCAGAGGGAAATTCACCTGGCGCGTATTTTTGTTCGCGGCTTAGCTACGGCTGAGCACGCCGCGGCGATAGAGATTACGTTTAATGCGCGTTAAACCAGGTTTTGGCTTACGCGGTTCGTCCAGGCTTGCCAGGACAATCTCCAGCACACGCTCTGCGACATCGCGGTGACGTTGAGCCACTGCCAGCACCGGACACTGTAAGAAGTCGAGCAGTTCGTTATCGCCAAAGGTGGCAATTGCCAGGTCAGAAGGCAGTTTGCCGTCGCGACGCAGCGTGACATCCATCACTCCTTGCAACAACGCAAACGACGTTGTGAACAGCGCCTGCGGCATCGGATGCGTTTCCAGCCATTTTTCGAATAACTGGGCAGCCGCCTCCCGCTCATAGCTGTTGGCATACAGGAAATGCACTTCGCGCGGATCATCTTTCCAGGCAGTACGGAAACCTTGTTCACGCAGGAAGCTGACAGAAAGCTCCGGTAGCGCACCAAGATAAAGCACCGTCTCGGCGGGAAACTTACGTAACTCTTCCGCCAGCATTTCGGCATCATCCTGATCGGCACCAACCACGCTGGTGAAGTGTTCACGATCGAGGGCGCGGTCCAGCGCGACAATCGGGAACGGGTCGTTAGCCCAGCGTTGATAAAAAGGATGCTCAGGAGGCAACGACGTCGAAACAATAATGGCATCAACCTGACGCTGTAAAAGGTGCTCAATGCACCGCATTTCGTTGTCTGGCTGATCTTCTGAGCAGGCAATCAGCAGTTGATAACCCCGTTGCCGCGCCTGGCGTTCAAGATAGTTAGCGATGCGGGTATAGCTGGTGTTCTCCAGATCGGGGATCACAAGACCAATAGAACGTGTGCGTCCAGCACGAAGCCCAGCTGCCACGGCGTTCGGGTGGTAATTGTGCTCACGCACCACAGCCATGACTTTTTCAACGGTTTTGTCGCTCACACGGTATTGCTTCGCTTTGCCGTTAATAACATAGCTTGCAGTGGTCCGCGACACTCCCGCCAGCCGAGCGATTTCATCCAGTTTCACAATTGCCCCTTGCGTAAAATGTAAAAACCATAGCCATTGTACTGGTATGGGTTAAATTCATTAACATCTAAGCGCAGAAAATTAACTGCGGCAACTGCTTTTATTCCAGGTTCCCACTGATTTCGCAAAAAAAGCCCAACGTGACATGTTGGGCTGTAAATTGCGCATTGAGATCATTCTCAACGCATTATTTTATCGCCGCGCGAAAGTCCGACCACACCAGAGCGAGCAACCTCCACAATTTTCGCCACATCGCGAATCGATGCTAAAAATGCATCAAGCTTACCGCTGGTGCCTGCTAATTGAACGGTATAAAGCGAGGGTGTGACATCGATAATTTGCCCACGGAATATTTCCGTATTACGTTTCACTTCGTCACGCCCGTAACCGCTGGCCTGAATTTTCACCAGCATGATTTCCCGCTCAACATGCGCGCCCTGCCCCAACTCACTCACGCGCAAGACATCGACCAGCTTGTGTAATTGCTTTTCGATCTGCTCAAGTACTTTTTCATCGCCCACGGTCTGGATGGTCATACGCGATAATGTCGGATCGTCGGTTGGCGCAACGGTCAGGCTTTCAATGTTGTAGCCACGCTGGGAAAAAAGGCCAATCACGCGGGATAACGCGCCTGATTCATTTTCGAGTAAGACTGATAATATCCGGCGCATAATCAGGTTCTCTCCGTTTTGCTTAACCACATTTCATCCATTCCGCCCCCGCGAATCTGCATCGGGTAGACGTGCTCGCTGCCATCGACGGTAACATCAACAAACACCAGGCGATTATTGCGCACCTGTTCCAGCGCCTCGCTAAGTTTGCTTTCCAGCTCATGCGGATGAGAAATCTGGATCCCGACATGCCCATAGGCTTCCGCCAGACGGACGAAATCGGGTAGCGATTGCATATAAGATTGTGAATGACGGCCGGAATAGATCATGTCCTGCCACTGCTTCACCATCCCCAGATAGCGGTTATTGAGATTCACCACCAGTACGGGCAACTCGTATTGCAACGCGGTAGACAGTTCCTGGATGTTCATCTGAATACTGCCGTCGCCAGTGACGCAAACCACGGTTTCTTCTGGCAACGCCATTTTGACGCCCAGTGCCGCAGGTAAACCAAAACCCATCGTGCCGAGGCCACCGGAATTGATCCAGCGACGCGGTTTGTCGAATGGATAATAAAGTGCAGCAAACATCTGGTGCTGCCCGACATCGGACGTCACGTAAGCGTCTCCCTTCGTCAACCGCCAAAGAGTCTCGATCACCGCCTGCGGTTTAATCTTTTCACTGTGAGTGTCATATTTCAGGCACTGACGAGCGCGCCACTGTTCAATTTGCTGCCACCAGTCGCGGATCTCATCCAGTGGTTGATGGGCGGATTCTTGCGACAAGAGTTCAAGCATTTGTTCGAGGACCTGGCGAGCATCCCCCACAATCGGGATATCCGCAGTCACGGTTTTAGAAATGGAAGTAGGATCAATATCGATATGCAGAACAGTGGCATTTGGGCAGTACTTTGCCAGATTGTTCGTCGTTCGGTCATCAAATCGTACCCCGACGGCGAAAATCACATCCGCGTTATGCATCGTCATATTGGCTTCGTAGGTACCGTGCATTCCCAGCATGCCCAGTGCCTGACGATGCGTTGCCGGAAACGCCCCCAGCCCCATCAATGAGCAAACAACGGGCAGATTCAACGCCTCCACCGTTTCTTTCAACTGCTGATGGCAGCCCGCCGTGATTGCCCCACCGCCTACGTAGACAACCGGTTTTTTTGCCGCTACCAGCGTTTGCAGAGCACGCTTAATTTGCCCTTTATGTCCGGTAGTAGTGGGATTGTAAGAACGCATACTGACCGACTCCGGCCAGACATAGGGTAATTTGTTCGCCGGATTAAGAATATCTTTCGGTAAATCAACGACTACTGGTCCTGGGCGACCACTTGCCGCCAGCCAGAAAGCCTTTTTCAGCACCTGCGGAATGTCTTCCGTTTGCTTAACCAGAAAACTGTGTTTAACCACCGGTCGCGAAATCCCCACCATGTCGCACTCCTGAAAGGCATCGTAACCTATCAACGAGGTCGCTACCTGCCCGGAAAGGACAACTAATGGAATGGAATCCATATAAGCGGTGGCGATGCCAGTAATCGCATTGGTCGCCCCTGGACCCGACGTTACCAGCACGACGCCGACTTCCCCGGTCGCGCGCGCCAGGCCATCGGCCATATGCACCGCCGCCTGCTCATGACGAACTAATACATGATCAATACCACCCACGGTATGCAATGCATCATAAATATCAAGGACTGCGCCTCCGGGATAACCGAATACTTGTTTAACGCCCTGATCGATAAGCGATCGGACGACCATCTCGGCTCCAGACAACATCTCCATGGCCTGCCTCACTGTTTGACGGAAAAAATGTGTAAAACACATTAACCGTCCGATCTTGCTTAAGCAATTGGCAGCCAGAGACATAAACACGGGGTAATAAGAATAAACAGGAGGAAAGGTGAAAAGAAACGATAAAATCCTCCATTACAGAGGATTAAATTGATAATAAATCGGCTGAATCCCACAACTTACAGCAATTTCTCTATTTTTTTAATTAATCCTAAAATAGAGAGCCCACACATTCAGAATAAAATTCTACATTCAATAAAAAATGCAGAATAAACCAGACATTCATGGTAATGACTCCAACTTATTGATAGTGTTTTATGTTCAGATAATGCCCGATGACTTTGTCATGCAGCTCCACCGATT